>JAAZOI010000163.1 GCA_012797825.1 Eubacteriaceae bacterium
AAATCAATCCGGGCTGTATGACGAAGTGGAGAAGTATTTAACAGCACATAAGAAAATATTAGGATAAAAATAAAATTATAAATAGCCGAATTAATCATTTGAATCGCTAATTCTCACAATATTAATAATACAATGATATATTATAAAGTCGCTTGAGCAGCGGCTTTTTGTGTCCTTGGTATATACCGCAATAAGTTCAAGCAACAATATTTTTAAGTATTGCAGAAGAATTTCTAATATATATTAATCCCTCGGTAATATATTTTTATTGGAGGGGATGATATGAGGCGTATAAATAAAACTTTCAGCAGTTCGTTTATACAACCTTGGTTTATGGAAAACTGGGATTATAACAGATGGGCGGAAGAATTCGCAATGCTTAAGGTTATCGGCATTGATGAAATAATAATTCAAAATACAGTTGATACATATAATAAATATGCTATTTACCCTACGCAAATAGAGGGTTACTCCTGCTCTGTGACAGATGTTATCTGCACGGCTTTAAGAGCTGCTGAATGTACTGCAACAAAGGTCAGAATAGGGCTCGGTGTTAACAGCGGCTGGTGGACAGGTAACACGTTTATAAAGTCATGGCTTGAAGCTGAAGCTTCTATAAACAAAACTATCGCAGGTGAAATTAATCAGTTATACGGCTCGCATCCGCTTTTCGGGGGCTGGTATATTCCGTATGAGTTTTCGCAAACAACAGCTGTTACGAAAAAGCAAAAAGCAAATTTAAATAATTTTTATAGAAATATAGCGTTATATATTAGATTTATCAGTAAAGATGATATAATGGTCGCTCCTTTTTATAACGTGAAATATTCTTTTTTATGCTCAATATCACGCTGGGAAGAGATGCTTACAGAAGTCTTACATGAAACAGGAATTGATATTCTTGCATTGCAGGACAGCATAGGAGCAGGATTTAACACAATGGATGAACTGGATAAGATATTTCTATATACCAAAAAAGCTGCTGATTGTTTAAAAATAAAGCTCTATGCAGATACAGAAACTTTTACTGCAGCAAAATCAGGTTTTATTCCTGCGGAGCAAAGCAGGATTGAACAGCAGATTTCTGTAGAGAGCAAGTATGTTGATAAGTTCACAGCGTTTAGTATTGATCACTATCAAAACAGAAATACAAGCTCGCAAATCGATAACTATTACAGATATTATAATTATTATAAAAATAATAAATAATGCTAAAAAATTAGAAAATACCCATATACTTTTAAGTAAAAAGATGTACAAATGTAATTAATAATATGATTTTAAACTTAAATCCAAAAAGCTAATCAAATTAAAAGCGAGGGAAAAGTTTATGAAAAAAAATAATTTATTAATAAAAACAGCGATTGCATTTATTATGCTGTCATTAATTTTTATAACGGGATGCGGTCGAACGCCTCAAAATCAGCAGAATAATACAAATCAGCCGCAGACACCAAATGAAGTAATTTATAAAAACACAGAGTACGGCTTTGACTTTACGCTGCCGCAAAGCTGGAAGGGATATACCATTGTTACAAGCAATTGGAACGGTGTTCCGCTTGGGGGCACGAAAAGCGAGGAAGGTCCGATTATTTCAATAAGGCATCCGGAATGGACCAGCGCAAAACCGAGACAGGATATACCTATAATGGTGTTTACACTCGCTCAATGGGACGCGATGAATAACAGCAAATTCAGCGTTGGCGCCGCTCCTATTCCTCCCAGCGAGCTTGGACGCAATTCTAAATACGTTTTTGCGCTTCCTGCGAGATATAATTACTCATATCCCGAAGGGTTCCAAGAAGTTGAAACTATCTTAAACGGCAAGCCGCTAAAGCCGACGGAAAATTTTGAATAGACATATAAACGGCTTAACCATTAATGGTTAAGCCGTTTTTGCTGATATTGAGTATAATAGTATATATTTTTTCAGCAATAAACTCTGTATTTATTTAATTATTATTTTGTTATGTTATAATAAAATGAAATATATTAATTGATTAATGAATTTATAGTATACGAGGTTTTATGATTATAAAACAGAAAAAAGCGTTTACTTTAGCAGAGTTAATAGTAGTTCTTGCAGTGCTGGCAATATTGGCAGTTTTGCTTATACCTAAATTAATAAGTTATGTAAATCAAGCTAAAGCCGCTTCTGATTTACAGACGCTTTCAGTATTAAACACGGCAACCAAATCGTATAAATTACAATCACCAGATAATAATCCGTTTAACAACTCAAATTCCACCAACACTGTTTTGATGCAGGCGCTTGTCGATAACAGATATATTCAAAAGGCGGTAACGCCCAGACAAGAAGGAGCTTCATTTAAGTGGTTTATCCTAGATACAGAATGGGTAATTTCATTTGTTAACTCAGTGACTGGTCAGGAAATAATTATGGGCACGGGAGGTCATAAAGGTTATATAAAGGGCAGCTACAGCGGAGAATATCAGGAAATACTGATACCAAGCACAATAGACGGGCAAATTGTAACAAATATTTACCAAGATGTTTTCAACAATAAAAATCTAACTTCAGTTGAATTTGCGGATGACAGTCAGATTATCAGAATTCACGCAAGAGCATTTGCCAATAACGACCTTACCGAAATTGACTTGCCTGACAGTCTTACGAGAATTGATTACGGAGCGTTTATGGGCAATGATATTACAAAAGTAACAATAGGCAGCGGCGTATATTTGGAAGACAAGGTTTTTCAGAACAACAATAAATTCAGAGACGCTTATAACGCCGGCGGAGCGGGCACGTATTTATATATTAACGGTGAATGGGTGAAGCAGTAAGTTTAAAGAAGAGGAAAAAATATGAAAGATTTTCCAGAATTTATGAAAAGCGAGCTAAACCGCATAGATGCAAGCCAGCAGAACACAAAGGATATTGAAGGATATTATTATGAGGGAAAAGACGGAAGTCAGATGGTGTTTTGGACATGCCACTCCGCTCGTGAGTCAGCTAAGCATATGCATGACTTTGACGAGTATATGATAATAGTTGCGGGTCAGTATACAACGTGTTTTGGAGATAGGGAGATTGTGCTTAACCCGGGGGATGAGCTATATATACCGGCAGGCACTGTGCAGTGGGGCAGGTGCATTGCGGATACAAGGTCGATACACGCGTTTGGGGGGAAGAGGGTAAAAGCGATTAAGAAATAAAGCTCTTATAATATACAATCGGCTCTGATAGTATTATCAGAGCCGATTTAGTTTGAGCTATATTATATAATGCTAAACTATATGTTTATCCGATTGAAGGAGCAGCAAATTGGCTATTGTACAGTTCATAATAAAAGCCTTTTTTATCAAGAAGTTCCTGATGCGTTCCGCTTTCAATAATAGAGCCGCGATTCATAACAAGTATAAGTTTCGCATCACGTATTGTCGATAATCTGTGTGCGATAACAAAATTTGTTCTGCCTTCCATCAGCTTGCCCATTGCTTTTTGAATCAGCACTTCAGTTCGGGTGTCAACCGAGCTTGTAGCTTCATCTAGTATTAACACTGACGGATTTGCCAAAATCGCACGAGCAATAGTTAACAATTGTTTTTGCCCCTGCGAAATATTCGAGGCTTCTTCGTTAAGAACAGTCTTATATCCTTCCGGAAGGCTTCGAATAAAGTGGTCGGCGTGGGCTGCTTTAGCTGCTGAGACAACCTCTTCAGAGGTAGCGTCTTGACGTCCGTATAGTATATTTTGTTCTAACGTGCCGTTAAAGAGCCACGTATCCTGCAAAACCATGCCAAACATTGTGCGCAAATTTCCGCGCTTTATATCACGTATATCAATGCCGTCAAATGTGATGCTGCCCCCGTTTATCTCATAAAACCGCATAAGTAAATTAACAAGCGTCGTTTTTCCGGCTCCGGTAGGACCGACTATTGCTATCGTTTCGCCTTTTTTGATATTTAAGTTCATATCCTCAATCAGCGGCTCACTTTCTTTGTAACTGAATTTAACATGGTCAAATACAATATCGCCGTGAGGATACTTAATAATTTTAGCATCCTTAGAATCTGCCAATTCCTCTTCTTCATCTAATATTTCAAATACTCGTTCCGAACAGGCTACGGTAGACTGGATAATATTGGCTATATTTGCTGTCTGAATTATAGGCATTGTAAACTGCCTTGAATATTGTATAAAAGCTGTAATATCGCCGATATTCAGCCATGTCTTTGTAACAAAGATGCCGCCGACTACCGAAATAAGCACATAGCCGAAATTGCTGATAAAATTCATTAATGGAAACATTACACCGGAAAAGAACTGAGCTTTCCAACCTGCATTATAAAGTTTATCGTTAGCGGATTCGAAAATTTCAATAGAATTTTCCTCTTGCCCGAAAGCTTTTATTATCATATGTCCCGTATACATCTCTTCTGTATGACCGCTGAGATCGCCAAGATGTTTCTGCTGCGCAGCGTAAAACTTCTGTGATTTTTTAGCAATAAGCGTTGTGACAATAATGTAGAGCGGCAGTGTCAGCATAACAATTAATGTAAGTATAGGGCTTATAGTAAGCATCATGATAATATAACCTATAATCTGCAGGATTGCCTGAATAAACTGCGTAAGGCTTTGCTGAAGTGTGGTTGATATGGTATCCATATCATTTGTCATACGGCTGATAATGTCGCCGTTTGCGTGAGAGTCAAAATATTTAAGAGGCAGACGGGTTAACTTTTCGTTAACGTCTTTTCGCATATTGTATACAACTTTCTGCGCAACGGAAGACATTATATATTGCATGGCTGCGGTAAAAACAGAACTGACTGCATAGATGCACAGCAGAAACAAAAGTATCCTAGCCATTTTATCAAAAGGTATATTGCCTCCGGTCTGACGAATATCGTTAATATATTTGGTCAAATTTTCATCAGATAGATTATCCAGTTTCAGATTTGACGATTTAATGGATTCATTATCAGCAATCATGCTTGACGGCAGGCTTTGCATAACATCAAAAAATGTTTGCGCAATATCTGCCCGTTCGTTGTAATCATTGGTGCTTTTAATGGACGGCATCGCCGCAAGTAAAAGAAAAGCATCCAGTTGTTCTTTTGTCATGCCTTCCTCATCCATAAACGCTTTATTAACAGCATCTATTGCCGCTTTTTCAGCTGTTTTTTTGGCTGAGGCAATTTGTGCATTGATCTTGGGCTGATTTGCTGCGAATGCTGCATCAACTGCCGATTTTGCTGCAGCTTCGGCTTGCTTTTTGGCTTCGGCAAGCTGGGCGTCAAATTCCGGCTGCATCGCCGCAAACTGAGAATCTACTAAAGAAACAGCACTTGCATCAGCTTGCTCATATGCATTGTTTAGCGCATCGGTATATCCCGGGATAGTGGCAAGCTGGTCTGCGGGTACATCGGGATATAATGCCATAAACTGCTGGTCGACCTGAATTTTAGCAGCTGCCTCAGCCTCGCTTTTAGCCTGCTCGTAAGCAGCCTGCTTTTGCGCCGCTATCGCAGCATTGAACTGCTGAGTCGCTATACTATCCGCTTGGGCGTAAGCCTGACTATATGCCTTTTGCAATTGGTCTGCAACTGTTTTGTTCACAATTCTTACAACAGCATTATCAGCCTGCTGTTTAGCAGATTTTATTGCATCATTATACTTATCTAATGCTGTTTTTAAATCCGGCTGAGCTTTATCAATGCCATCCACTACGCTTTTGGCTATAAATCCGTCTACAAGCTGATTCATTGCATTCCCGGTTATTTTTGGGCCTAAAACTGTAAAAGTTGTAGCAAAAACAGCAAATATAACCACGATAATCAGATTAATCCTCTGAGGGCGTAAATAGTTAATTAAACGTTTCAGCGTACCTTTAAAATTTTTAGCTTTTTCAACAGGCCTGCTCATCGGAGGTCCTCCTCCGCGCCTTGCGAAGCCTCTGTTTGTATTGCCTGCTGCGGAGGGTTTTAAAGTTTTATTTTCTTCGCTCATTTAAGTTCCTCCTCCGACAACTGAGATGATACAATTTCACGATATATTTCGCAATTGCTCATCAGTTCTATATGTGTGCCTATGCCGGCAATCTTCCCTTCATCAAGTACTATTATTCTATCTGCATCCATGACGGTGCCAACTCTTTGGGCGACAATAATAACAGTGGCATCTGCGGTCTCTTTCTTCAGAGCTGCGCGAAGGGCCGCATCCGTTTTAAAGTCAAGAGCTGAAAAGCTGTCATCGAAGACATATATTTCCGGTCTTCTTACCATCGCACGGGCGATAGATAAGCGCTGTTTTTGACCGCCCGAAAGATTTAAGCCGCCCTCTGCAAGTACCGTATCGTATGAATCTTGCATTTGGGAGATAAAATCTGAGGCTTGCGCAATTTCCGCCGCATGACGTATTTCTTCATCGGTAGCGTCATTTTTGCCGTATCTTATGTTGTCTTTAATCGTGCCGGTAAAGAGAATCGCTTTTTGAGGTATAAAGCCAATTTTAGCTCTAAGCTCCTTTTGCGGCATTTCTTTAATATTTACACCATCAACCAGTATTTCCCCGCTCTGGATATCATAAAAACGAGGTATAAGATTTACTATCGAAGATTTACCGCTTCCTGTTCC
>JAAZOI010000164.1 GCA_012797825.1 Eubacteriaceae bacterium
AGGTATTATGCCGTCGGATACCATAAACACAACGCTTCTTATATGGTCGGTGACGACTCTTATCGAAACATCCGTTTTATCGTCTTTGCCGTACTCTTTTCCCGAAATCGCGCACACATAATCAAGAACGCTTTTAACCGTATCCACTTCAAAAATACTGTTCGCTTCCTGCATAACCATAGCCATGCGCTCAAGCCCCATGCCCGTATCTATATTCGGAAAATCAAGCGGAGTATAGTTGCCCTCTTCATCTCTGTTAAACTGTGTAAACACTAAGTTCCATACTTCTATATATCTGTCACAGTCGCAGCCTACGGCGCATGTGTCTTTGCCGCAGCCGTATTGTTCTCCCCTGTCTACATATATTTCACTGCAAGGACCGCACGGGCCTGTCCCTATTTCCCAGAAGTTGTCTTCTTTGCCTAAACGTGATATTTTTTCATCGGGCAGTCCTATCATCTCGTGCCACAAGTTATATGCTTCGTCGTCATTTTCATATATGCTTACATAAAGCAGTTCATAAGGAATTTCCATAACTTTCGTCATAAATTCCCAGCCCCACGTTATTGCTTCTTTTTTGAAATAATTTCCGAACGAGAAATTTCCGAGCATCTCAAAAAATGTGCCGTGGCGCGCAGTTTTTCAGGCATTGTCAATATCGGGAGTTCTTATGCATTTCTGGCATGTTGTCACTCTTTTGCTCGGAGGTGTTTCCTGACCTGTAAAATACGGCTTTAGAGGCGCCATTCCCGAATTAATAAGCAATAAGCTTTTATCTATCTGCGGCACTAGCGGAAAGCTGTGCATTCTTAAATGTTCTTTGCTTTCAAAAAAACTCAGGAATTTTGCTCTTACTTCGTTTAAACCCATGTATTTCATTTATATAGCTCCTTTTCTTATGACAAACAGATAAAAAACATCCCTGCTTACACAGGGATTGATAAATTTAACTGATTAGTTTGTTAGTTTTTAAAAACCCCGCAATTAAAATTGCAAAATATAATAATAAATTTTAACTATTAAAATATTATATTTTATATATCCATTAATTGTCAATAACGTATATTAAATTAAACTTTGTTTTGTTTTCTTCCATATATTTCAAATCTTACTATAGTATTTATATTTTTTATCTGTATATGTTAATTATCGGTGAAAAATATGCAAATTACGAATGAATTTAAAAAATACGCTTTAATTTACGCAATAGGCGCAGTTTTCTATCCGATAATTGAAATACTCTACAGCGGAAGAACACACTGGACCATGAGCATTGCAGGCGGTATATGTTTTGTGTTTGTTTATATAATAAATTTTCATTTCAGCAATTTTATTATATGCTGCGCTCTTTCCGCTCTTGCAATAACGCTAACCGAATTTGATTTCGGCATGATTGTAAACTACTATTTAAAATTAGATGTCTGGAATTACTCTTTTTATCCCTTTAATTTTATGGGACAAATTTGCCTAGTCTATTCATGTTTATGGCTTTTATTATCTGTTCCGATGTATTTTATGTGTTATTTCTTAAGAAAAAAGCTCAGGTAATACGCTGTTTTTAACAATTTTTATTTTTTCTCATATTATTTAGTATATATAAATACGGAGATAACGATGAGAGAAAAAGAATACAACAGAGCCGCGGCTGTAGATTACGCGAAAACTTGGGCGCTTGCGCGCAATCCCAGATATTTTGATTTTGACCCGTACGGCGGTGATTGCACAAATTTCGCATCGCAATGCGTATACGCGGGAAGCGGTGTTATGAATTATTCATACGTTACGGGATGGTATTTAAACAGCTCGTACGACAGAAGCCCGTCGTGGACTTCGGTTATGCTATTTCATAACTTTCTCGTAAATAATCAGGGCGTAGGGCCTTACGGCGCGCCGTCGAATAAGGCGTCGATGCAGCTTGGGGATTTGATACAGTTAGGCGATGCAACGGG
>JAAZOI010000165.1 GCA_012797825.1 Eubacteriaceae bacterium
ACGCCTGATTACATAAAAAACGCTTTTATCGGACCGTACGGCGACTGCGTGCATTGTAAAGGCGATAATTGCAAATTCAGAAAAGCATACTCCATAAACGGCGTTGATTATGAAAAGTGCAACGGAAAAACCTTTGAGTTCTATGAGCCCGATTTGATCAAGATGCAGAAATATTTAGAACTTTTTAAAAACTTTTATCCCAAGAAACAATATTAACGTTTTTAATAATCATCATAAAAGTATTCTCCTCGAGCTGTAATCATGTTTTTACCTTGAAAAAGCTTGTTTGGCATCAATCAAACCTTCATCATATGCTTTCCTGATAATAAGGTATTCTCCTCGTCTGCCAAAATACAAAGCGCAGTAATTCCGTTGTATTTGCGTTCCGTGGAACAAGTAATATTCCATAATTTTCAAGCCTTCATCGCTTTCAACATGCCCCAATGCGAAATCGATGAACTTTGACTCGACTATAGTCATTTTAAAATCTAGGTTTTTCATGATTTCGTCAATGGATGCTTTTGTACCTTCTTTCGCTAAACGGATATAGTATTGTAATACAGTTTCTCCCATCATATCACCTTAAATGACCCGATAACATTTTTTCTCCGTCAATAAAAATATTACTGATATGGAATAATAAAAAACGCTGCTTAAAATTGCTGTCGTTAAGTATTTTATAACGATACTCAAAACTTTGCTGATAATAAATAATCCCCATATTGATATAATGAAAAATCATATCCCTATCCAGATTGTTTTTAAACATGCCATCTTTCATCCCGTTATCAATTAAAGCAAACATGGAATCTCTGTATGTTTGCAAATATAGTTTATATTCGGCTTCAACATCCTGATTGTATCTTATAAGTTCTGTGCATAAATCAAATTCGCCGCTGTTAATAAAGTCTCCTATTACAGTTAAATAATCATAAAGCTTATTAATAAGAACTTCATTGGATTCTATTATATTTTTCATCTTTGCTGTGTAGTTAGAAAGAATATGTTTGCCGACTTCCAAATATAGAGTATCTTTATCTGTGAAATATTTATATATAGTAACTTTAGATGCATTTGTGTTTTCGGCGATATCGTCCATTGTAATTTTTTTAATGCCCTCACGTATAAATAGTTTAATTGTTGTATTTAATATTTTTTCCGCTTTTTTATTCATATTAATTCTCAACCTCTTATTAAAGAAATATAATTTTAATATACTATATTAACTATATTAGTTCAATTTGTATATTATGTCAACATAATAATAACTTAAAAGAATAAATAATAGACTTTATTGTAATATCCGTTATACTATATTTAAATAAAGGCAGCAGTCTATTATGAAAAAATATAAAAACAATAAAAACAGCGGTTTTACTTTACAGCTTTACTTTTACTGTCACGGATGTATACGGGGTAACAAAAGTGCTTAAATCATCATATAATTGGGACTTTATTTATAATAATACGGATAAAAAATGGTACTATCATATAATATCGGCGGAAAACGAAATTGACATAAATACGCTGGCAGTTTCAAATTGATTCACAGTAAAGAACATTCAATTTACATATGAGGTATATAATAATGACAAAGAAAGAAATGATAAAATTATTAAGCGAAAGTGTTAATCCGAATAAAATATGCGGTGTATTTCTAAAATATGACTATTATTACAGTTACTATTTTCCTTTGAAAGTAAATGATACGTTTTTTCTTGGCGTAAAAGAAGACGATTTTATATTAAATGGATATTCA
>JAAZOI010000003.1 GCA_012797825.1 Eubacteriaceae bacterium
CGCATGTTGCAACAAACGCTAAATTTAAATCCATTATAGAAACTCCCAGCATATCCAAAGATGCCCACGTCATTTCATCAGGCATTTTTTCCGTTAATCTGTTATACATAACTGACTTGTTATCCATAATAGTTTGAAGTGATTCTGCATATTTTGAGTGTTTTCCCGGGTCTGAGCTTGAACCTGTTGTCCCTCCGCCGCAAGCTGTAAAAGAAAGTATCGTTATCAGAGTCAATAAAATAATTAAACTTTTTTTGATCATTAAATTAGGCTCCTTCGTAAAATATTATTCTCTTAAAATGACATTTGCTGATAGTCTGTAGGAATATTAAATAATGCGGCGTCTACTGTGCCTTTTAATTCTTTAATATTCATTGTTTCCGTAACTGAACCGGCTGTCGTATCTATTCTTACAAGCGTTTTTCCGTCGAAATAGTATTTAATGCTTCCGTCAGCTATTTTGTACTCTTCACATGTAAGTTTTTTACCGTCTATTGTTACATCGGTTTTATTGGTATACGTTCGGCTCTCGCTAAAAATTTCACTGTAATCGGGAGTTTCTTCTCCGCTTGTTTCAGCACTCATCACAAGCATAGATTTTTCTGCATCATTAATCATGTAATATTTGTTGTCTTTAAGCACAATCCTTAACTCTTCGCCTTTTGATGTCATTTTAATAGCTGTTTGTTTATCCTTAACGGCTATTGTCATATCTATAGTTTGTCCTTCGCTGGTCATAGTAATAGTCATTTGATATGTACCGCTTGCAAATATTTTATTTGTATTATCGGCTAAATTACCTCCGCACGCGGCAAAGCTGAATAATACGGCGCATATGACTACTAACACCGCAATAAGTTTTAATCTTTTTTTCATTTCATTCTCCTTCATTTTTAAATAACAATAATACGTACGTTATAAATCACGTTATTTTAATGCTATTTTTTCTGCCCAGTTGCCTATTAAAGGCATTTTGTATATTTCGTATTTATAAGATTTTACTGCTGCAATTATAAAAAACACTAAGAGAACTATTGCTATAATCCAAATCAAAAGAGAAAGTACTGTAAGTGCTCCCAGAGCACCGTATCCGCCTGAATGAATAATCGCCGCAGTGGCTATTGATATAATAATTGCAAGTATTATTGATAATACAACGCCCACCGCGCTTAATAAAATAGATTGCATGGCATGGAATTTTACGAATTTACTATCTTTTTCAATAACATAAATTATAATCGGTACCAAGAATGCAACGTATCTTATCCCAGGTATAAAGCCGAGAATTGCTCCTCCTAGATAAGCTATAAGTGCTACGACATTTGCGTCCAAATTTCCTATAGATGACTTATGGGGTTCAAAAATTTTATTTTCCATATTCTTTCCTCCTTTTTATATGTTTATATAAATAAATATATCATATACTCATAATAAAATGATATATATTTTTATAAAATCTAACAAAAATTTCCATTTCTTAAATTTATCTTAAAGTTTATTTAATATTATTGTATTATCTTATAATATATATAATTAAGTAAAACTTTAAGGTTTCTCGGAGGAGAATATGAAGGACTATATTATTATTACTGACGCAACAGCAGATTTAACTAAAGACATTGTAACAAAAAATAACATTATCGTTATTCCTATGGAATACGAAATAGACGGTAAAAGGTATGAATATTATCCGTCATGCAAGAATTTAACAGTTAATCAATTTTATGAAAAAGTCAAAGAAGGACATATGGCCATAACATCTCAAATAAACGTAAGCACTTTTGAGAAATATTTTGAAACAGCTCTAACCGGCGGGCTCGATATTATTTATGTAGCCTTTTCTTCGGCGCTTTCCGGCTCAATACAAAGCGCGCATATAGCTAGAAATAATTTGATTGAAAAGTATCCCCAAAGCAAAATTGAAATTATTGATTCGCTTTCCGCCTCTGCCGGCGAAGGTTTGCTTATCTACACTGCGGCTTTGCGCAAAGCGGAAGGAATGACTTATGAAGAACTTATAAAATGGATAAATGATAATATCCCCCATTTATGCCACTGGTTTACAGTCGATGATTTGCATCACCTTCACAGGGGCGGCAGGGTTTCTGCGGCATCCGCAATAATTGGTTCTACAATTGGCATAAAACCGGTGCTTCAGGTAAACAACGAAGGAAAGCTGATCCCTGTAGCAAAAGTAAAGGGCAGAAAAAAATCACTTTCCGAGTTGGTTGACAGAATGGAGCAAACATACATAAAACCTTATACTGAAGCAGTATTTATCGGTCACTCAAACAGCTTAGAAGATGCTGAGCTTGTAAAGAATATGGTTGAAGAAAGATTCGGCATAAAAGACATACAAATAATGGATATAGGCGCAATAGTGGGTTCTCATACAGGATGCGGAACAATTGCCCTGTTTTACTTCGGAACGTCAAGAGACTAAAGAGTAAGGCATATGCCTTACTCTTATTTTATTATTACATCTTTTTTAATTATTTTATAATTATCAGGGCAGTTCAAATAACAGCTTTCTTTTAAATAATCCATAAGTACGGCGGGCGATAATATACTGTTCTGTGTGTTGTCAAGAATACATCTTAAAACTGCCTTGCCTTCAAAATTCTCATATGCGTCAAGATAAATTATCTTGTCCTTTATATCTGTTAGAACTTCTTTGCCGCTTTTATTTGTTTTTTTAACAAAACAGCTGACACTGTCAGTAGCTTTATATATGCTAATTACCAAATCATCGCAGTCCAAACAATCCAAGACAATTTCATAATCAGAGTATAAAACGCATTTAGACATTTTCTTTTCGTTTTCTTTAATTTCTGCCGCTGCGGATATCGAGCAGCCAGCAGGTAAAACAGCGTTTAATTTTTCTTTAAAATCTACTTCGCTAAATTCAGAGCAATTAACATCAGCTTCCATCATTTCGCAATACGATTCAATTCCCAGTGCGACAGGAGGAGAAAAAGAAATTTTAGCGGTGGGATGAAATCCTTGTGTATAATTAAGTTCAATACCCGATCTTCGAAACGCTCTTTCAATAAGCCTGACCATATCAAGATGAGAAAGGTATTTCAGTTCACCCGTTTTAGTATATGTTGCTCTAATAATCATCTGCAAAACTCCCTCAATTCGTAATTTTCAGCTATTCCGCACCCCGCGCATGCTGATCTGCAATTTTGTGTAATCTCACAAGTCTTTGCTTTTTCATTTTCTTTTTTCAAAAATTCTCTGCTTACGCCAACGTCAATAAAATCCCATGGCAGTATCTCATCATATTCCTTTTCGCGGTTTGCGTAAAATTCCGGTGATATATTTGTTTTCTTAAAAGCTTCAACCCATTTATCATAATCAAAAACATCATCCCACCCGTCAAAAATACATCCGTTGTTTACGGCCTCTATAATGACTTTTGACAGCCTTCTGTCCCCTAACGCGAAAACTCCTTCAAGCGAGCTTAAAACCGGAGTATGCGTGCTTAGAGAAATTTTTTTATTTCTTTTCTGCTGTCTTAAAAGTTTTTGCTTTCTTTCAAATTCCTCAATTGTATTTTGCGCCTGCCATTGAAAAGGAGTATGAGGTTTAGGCACAAAACAAGAAACAGATAAAGCTATTGATAATTCCTTGTTCCTGTCTTCCTTGGGTATTTCATAATAAGTATCTAATACCTTATGAGCTACCGATATTATTTGCTCTATATCATCATCTTCTTCATATGGCAGCCCAATCATGAAGTACAGCTTTATTCTTCCCCATCCCGCCCCGAACGCTTCATGTGATGTTTTTAAAATATCTTCTATGGTTATACCTTTATTAATAATGCTTCTCATCCTCTCGCTGCCTGCTTCAGGTGCGAAAGTAAGTCCTGTTTTTCTTATTTTTTGCAGCTTTTGCGCTATGCCTACCGAAAATCCGTCCATTCTTAACGACGGAAGCGCAACCGATATTTTTTTATCTTCATATTTGTCAATAAGGTAGTCTACCAAAGCAGCGCACGGTTCATAGTCCATTGTAGACAAAGAAACTAATGAAACTTCTTCATATCCGGTATTTTTAATGCTCTCGTCAATCTGGTTTTTAACCGTATCATAGCTCTTGTTTCTTACAGGCCTGTAAATAAATCCTGCCTGGCAGAATCTGCATCCTCTAATGCAGCCGCGGAATATTTCCTGCGTTATTCTGTCGTGAACAACCTGAATATATGGCACAACCGGTTTCGTAGGATAGTAAGACTTGTCCATTTCTTTTACAAGTCTTCTTATAATTCTTTTCGGAATATCCGCATAGATAGGCTCAAAGCTTTTTATTGTACCGTCAGCATTATATTCAACATTATATAAAGCGGGCACATACACTCCCTGAATTTTTGCGGCGTTTATAAGCATCTGCTGTTTTGTAATTTTTCTTAGTTTATATTCCTTTATTACATCAATAAGTTTAATTATTACTTCTTCCCCTTCGCCTATGCAAAAAATATCAATAAAATCGCTCATAGGCTCAGGGTTTACACAGCAAGGTCCTCCGGCAATTATTACAGGCGCATCATCTCTTCTGTCTTTTGAGTATATGTTAATGCCTGCCAGATTTAACATATTTATTACATTCGTATAACACATTTCATATTGAAGCGTAAAACCCACAATATCAAAATCTTTTATAAAAGTATGCGTTTCATTGCTGAAAAGCAATATGTTTTCTTCTTTCATTATTTTATCTGCGTCTATCCAAGGGGCGAAAACTCTCTCACAGTACACATCATCTTGCTCGTTAAGCAAATGATAAAGAATTTTTAGTCCTACGTGAGACATGCCTACTTCGTAAATATCCGGAAACGCAAACGCAAAATGAACAGTATCATCTTTAATTTCTTTTACAATACTGTTCACCTCTCCGCCGATATATCTGCCCGGCTTCTGCACGTTTAATAGAAGTTTTTCTTCTATAATTTTATTCATATTAACCTCAGGTATTATTGCTGTTAAATTTAGATTAACTATGATAATACCAAATATATTCAGTTCTGTAAAGTATGCTCATTTTTTGCCGCGATAATTTTTCTCATATCGGCGCCGTATCCGAATACATTATATGCGTTCATCAATTCTTCCCTGTTAAAAAACCCTATTGTTTTTTTATCCTTGTCTTTTACCCTTATTAATATATTCTGGCGTGCTCCGTATTGTTTTATAACATCGGCTAAATTCATATCTTCCGCTATTGAAACAATTCCGTTTTTTGTAATTTGGACTTCATTCTTAATTTTTTTCTTATCAAATATTGTATTCAGCAAACCGAAAATACCTAACGCAAAAGGCGTTACTATCATTACTCCTCCTGCAATACATGCGGCATTAAATAATATCAAAATAATACTGATAACAACAGATATATCACACATCAAAATGCTTGTATCCTCTTTTAGCACAATATCAAGTATGTTTTTTAATATCTTAGATCCATCCAGCGAGCATATAGGCATAAGGTTAAGCATTGCAATTAATATATTGTAATATATTAAATAAGTAAAATATATATTTGAAGAAAATATCCTTGACGCAAAAAACGAAACTATTCCCGCTATAAAATTAATAATTATTCCTGCGGAATATAATATTATATCTTCGGCTTTGCTTGTACACTTTGTCTTTTCGAAGATAAACACAGCGCCAAACGGCATAAGCACCGCTTTATTTAATTTTTGCTTGAATAATTTTGCGGCTATAAGATGTCCTGTTTCGTGTATTGAAAATGCAATTATTCCGCACATAAAAGCTGCCCTTAAATCAATCATAAAAAAGAACGGTATGCATACTATAACACTCGGGCTTATTTTAAAAATTCTATTTTTATTTTTCATTAAATTTAATATAATCCTCCGGATTCAGAGCTTTTGTATCTTTCCATAATTCAAAAGTAACAACCGCATTATCGGAAGCCGAGTATGCCGTTCCTATTTTCTGACTTTTTTTAACTGTATCGCCTGCTTTAACAGAGGAGACTATTCCGTCATAAACGCCCAAAATACCGTCATTATATTCAATAACTACTCGTTGTTTTTGAATGGTGCTTGTAGCTACAATTTTTACAACTCCGTCTGCAATGCTAACAACATCATTTCCGTTTTTAGTTGTTATTTCAATCCCTCTTGCTTCTATTGTAGTATTAAAAACGGGATGCGTTCTGTTTTCGAATTTGCTTGTAACAGTTCCGCTTACAGGAGGCACAAAATCATCGGATTTAACAGAAAAAACATTTTTGGTAGCATATTCATATCCATTTTTAAATGCCTGAGAAATAGTGTTTATCATATTGTTTTTACTCAGCTCATTAAAATCTGTTTGCTGTGTAAGAACTTTATCCACAGTTTCAGAAAATGTTTTACTAAACGCCGAATCGTTGTTTTTAAATACCATAACGCTTGCCAGCAATAGTAGACATACTATAATCTGAGTAATAAGCACTTTTCTTTTTCCGAATTTTTTTAGCTTACTTTTTTTATCTTCGGACCCGAAATATGTATTCTCTCTTCCTGAAGACGAGCGCATTTTAGCTTCAACTTTATATCTGAGTTTATTCATAATGCCACCTTGTTGTATAATTTTATATATATATATTCAGTAGCCTTGTTTTTAATGAAAGCTGCGATGCGTAAAACACATAAAAAAATAAACAAGCTTAAATTTTAGCTTGCTATTTTATCAAAATTATGTATAATTAGAAAATGCGTCGGGGTGTGGCTCAGCTTGGTAGAGCGCTTGGTTCGGGACCAAGAGGCCGGAGGTTCAAATCCTCTCACTCCGACCATTTTAAAAGCTAATCTGAAATTTTATTATAAATATAAAAAATCGTTGATAAAAAGTCTTAACGATTTTTTTTATTTAAAATATTCATAAAATAAGATTTAATTTATTGAAATATTATATAATTGAATTGTATAAATAAACTGCGATTTGTAAAGGAGTAATAATATTTAAATGGTAACACCTTATATTGTTTTTTCATCCGGGTTATGTGAAGAAGCGGTAAGTTTTTATGAAAAAGTATTTACCGGTAAAAATAAAACAATATTGCGATATGATGATTATAAGCCGGATACTGATATAGCTTTGCCTATAGATTTAAATAATTATGTTCTTCACGCAGAATTGGAAATATATAATACAAAATTTACGTTTGCTGATGAAGTAGCTATGCCTGTTAATCAAGGGAATATGATATATCTTACTATAAATCCTGAATCTGTTAAAGAAGCAAAAAAAATCTGCAATGCTTTAATAGAAGACGGTGAATTTTTGCTTAATCCCACTGAAACTTTTTATAGTCCGCTGCACACAACAATTAAAGATAAGTTCGGGATATTGTGGAATATAATAGTAGTTATGAAATGTATTGAATAAGCAAGTAACTGATATAAAAAACTATTTTATGCATTTACGAACTAAATGAGATAAGCAGCCTGCATTCTTTTTTATGAAACAGGCTGCTTATCTCTCGAAGTCGAACAATTTAGTTCTTCCTCCTTATATTTCTCCTATCCTCTGAATTTCTGAATTTACATTCCTTGCAGAATTGCAGTTTCATATTTCATCGGAAGAGTCAAATATGAAATTTATAACTATTGCGTTTACACGCCTATAAATTTCTCGCTTTATTTTCACTACTTTTTTCTGTTTCATATCTATACTTTGCAATGAGTCATACGATTTATCGATTAGTGAATCAACAGTTTTAGGAGGCCATCTTTTCATCTTTTTCGAAAGCTTATGCGGCTTATCGTTTTATCTGTTGCAATTTTAGATATGTTTACCGAAGTTTATTAAATAAAGCATTTGACTTTTGTCGGCATTTACAAACTACTCGGATTCCCCTTTCATTTGGTACTGATATTGTATGCGTTTACAATAAAATTGTCAACCATTAACTAAGTTAAATATTTAATTAACGACTTTACCTGTATTGAATAGGTTCTTTAGCCGTAACTCGTTTTACAAACAGCAATATAACCATACCTACAACCAAGAATAAAAGTATGGAGCCTATTGCCCATAGCATTCCGTGCTGCTCTGCCGGTAATGCTGCTAAACCATGATTTATATACCAGTTGTTGGCTCTGTATGATATGGTGCCGAATA
>JAAZOI010000166.1 GCA_012797825.1 Eubacteriaceae bacterium
ATTTATTATAATAGCATATGACAGCGGAAAAAAATTCAACCCGAACGAATTTATTTCTTTATTAAATGATGAAAATGATATACAATACATAAGCAAAATATTGCTTGACGATAAATTTACCGACGAGGGTCAATTGCAGGGATATATTAATATCGTATCGATTGACAATATAAACATGAGGATAAAAGAAAAAAAATCAACCTATAACAATGCTTTAAAAGCAAACGATATAGAAACTGCAAATGAAGCCCTTATGCAGATAAATTCGCTTAAAAGAGCTGTTGATTTAATTAAAGGTGGTGCATTATAACAATGGATAAAACAAACGATGAAAAAAAACAGAATTTAGAAAATATGGATTTTGACAATCCCAAAAATGTTATACACAACATAGAAGAGTTTAAAGAAAGAGTTAAAGGCCAGAAAAAAATATCGGATAAAGAATTCCAGGATACATTATCCGAAGTCTCGGAAGTAGATCCTTCTCAGATAGAAGATCTGCTGGACTTTTTTACAATGAACGATATTCAGATAATAGATGACAATAAAATTTTCTTGGATGAAGACTTAGACAGCGATGATATGTTTTTGGAACTTGAGGATGAAGATATTATAGACCTTGACGAAGAAGCGGAAGATCTTGATCCCAAACTTGTCGCGGCGTCCGATAACATAAATGTAAACGACGCTGTAAAAATGTATCTTAAAAATATAGGCAAAATTGATCTGCTCACGGCAGAAGAAGAAGTTGACCTTGCCAAAGCCAGCAAAAACGGCGATAAAGAAGCAAGAAACAAACTTTCCAAAGCAAATTTAAGGCTTGTTGTAAGCATAGCGAAACGCTATTCGGGCAGAGGCATGACTTTTCTTGACCTTATTCAGGAAGGCAACCTCGGTCTTATGAAAGCCGTTGAAAAATTTGACTACACAAAAGGCTACAAATTCAGCACTTACGCAACATGGTGGATAAGGCAGGCTATAACCCGCGCTATTGCCGACCAGGCAAGAACCATAAGAATACCTGTTCACATGGTTGAGACAATAAATAAGCAAATAAGACTTCAAAGAAGCATGCATCAGCAACTCGGAAGAGAACCGCTTCCCGAAGAACTCGCAAAAGAGCTGGGATACAATGTAGACAGAGTAATTGAAATAATGAAAATCGCTCAAGACCCCGTATCGCTTGAAACCCCTATAGGCGAAGAAGAAGACAGCCATTTAAAAGATTTTATTAAAGATAACTATTCCCCCGCTCCTGAGGATATAGCCTCATATACGCTTTTAAGAGAACAATTGCTTGAGGTATTGAACACATTAACTCCCAGGGAAGCAAAAGTATTAAAACTGCGTTTCGGTCTTGAAGACGGCAGACCGCGTACGCTTGAAGAAGTGGGCGCCGAATTTAAAGTAACGCGCGAACGCATAAGACAAATTGAAGCTAAAGCTTTGCGCAAACTGCGCCACCCGAGCAGAAGCAAAAAATTAAAGGACTATTTGCATTAAATAATATTTCATTGTACTTGACAATTTTTTATTTTTTTATAAAATATTATTTAGTCAATTTTCCTCAGTAGCTCAATGGTGGAGCACTCGGCTGTTAACCGATAGGCTGTTGGTTCGAATCCAACCTGGGGAGCCATAAGAATTTAATCACACCAAAAACGGTGTGATTTTTTTTTATTTTCATATAAATTAATTTTTTCTGTAAATAATATAAGCAATAAAAAAATTTAAAAGAGGTTTAAAATGAATAAAGTAAAAATGTATATTGAAGGTATTGACCAAAGCACCAGCGCAAACAGTATAAAATCCGTATTGGAATCTTTGGGAGAAACTAAAAACGTCAAAGTCGACTCTGCTTCGGGCACGGCTGTTATGGACACAACGCAAAGAGACGAGAGGCTGAAAATAGCAGTAGAAGACTTGGGCTGCAGAGTAACTAGAATAACACCTATTGAATAAATTAAAAAAAAGCGCATCAACTGCGCTTTTTTTAATTTGCAAATTTTTATTTTACGAAAATATGTTGTGGAAGAATCTTGTAAACATAGGCATAAACACAAAAGTAACCCACGGAAGAAACATAACAAGCGTAGTGTATCGCACTCTTGTTTTCTCATTTTTATCCGCCTTCATGGCAAAATATATGCAGGCCAATGCGGCCGCAATAGCGACGCCTATTAACAGCGGAAGCAATTTCGGATTTTGAAAATAACCCGCTATAGGCATCGGCAGGCAAAGCGCAGACAGCACCCACATCCAAACGGGCGGAGCGGGCATTGGCACGAACGGCTTATTTGTGGAACGCATTTTGCCGTTTATGGAAAGGTCAAGCTTGCCGCCCCTGCAAACTATATAAATTTTATTTTTGCCTATTTTAATGAACTGGTCAAAACCTGAAATAAAACTGATAATCGCGGGAGTATCAAAAACGACCGGCTCGTCATCAACAAATACCTTGTGTCTTCCTGTCCACGGGCTTAATATTACTTTTATTTCGTAATCGTCTCCGTCTAAAAAAATTTTCCATTTTATTGCTTTATCATTCTTATTGTTCTGCATTTCTACCTCATTTTCTGATATGAATATTTTACGCAATATTTTATAAATTACTATTATCCCAACTTATATTTGCATTAAAGCTTTTTTTATTATATTATAAATCAATAATAATTAAAAGGATGTTTTTTATGAATTTATTAATAATTGACGGTCAGGGCGGCGGAATAGGAAAAACACTTACAGAACAAATAAAAGCGGCTTTTCCGTCATATACAATAACAGCGGCGGGAACAAACGCGCTTGCGACTTCGGCTATGATGAAAGCGGGAGCGGACTTAGGCGCAACGGGTGAAAACGCTATTATTTACAACTGCCGATATGCGGATATAATTTTAGGACCTATCGGGATTATTATAGCCAATTCACTGCTGGGTGAAGTGTCTGCTTCCATTGCGGCGGCAGTTTCTTCAAGCGAAGCCAAAAAAATATTAATACCGATAACAAAGTGCAGCACTCATATTGTGGGTATTGAAAACAAACCGTTAAATAAATATATCGAAGAAGCTGTAAAGGCAGTTAAAGAAATAGTGAAATAAATGTAATAAACATATCTGATGAGGATATGTTTATTTATTTTTAATTATAATATATTTAATTTTATTTAATTTTATTATATGACTTTTCGATCAATTCCATTGCATCATCAATATCTTCTACGCTTCTTATGTCTACTAGATAGTTAAGAGTTAATCTTCTGTAAATAATTAAAAAAACGGCATAACCGAAGTTATGCCGCAATAATTATTATTTTTTATTTTACTTGTTTTCAGCAGCTTTTTTTGCTTTCGCTTCCGCGATTACTTTATCAGCAAATGTTGCGGGCACTTCTTCATATCTTGAGAACTGCATCGTAAAATCGCCTCTTGCCTGCGTCATTGAACGAAGTTCCGTTGCGTATCTGAACAATTCCGACAGCGGCGCTTCCGCGTTTATTCTTTGTTTTCCGCCTTCAATGGGCTCCATACCCATTATTCTTCCGCGTTTTTTGTTCAAATCTCCCATAATGTCGCCCATGTATTCTTCTGGAACAGTTATTTTTATTTCGTATATAGGTTCAAGAAGTACAGGTGACGCTTTGGGCATGCCTTCTTTATATGCAAGCGACGCCGCCATTTTAAACGACATTTCATCAGAGTCTACAGGATGGAATTTACCGTCAAACAGCGTGCAGCGCAGTCCTACTACAGGATATCCCGCAAGCACACCGTCTGAAATGCAGTCTCTAAGTCCTTTTTCAACAGCCGGTATAAAGTTTCTCGGAACAGAACCGCCTACTACTTTATCCACAAATTCCATATCCATATTCAAATCGTGAGTAGGCTCAAAGTCTACAAAAACAACGCCGAACTGGCCTCTGCCGCCAGATTGTTTTTTGTGTTTGCCTTCCGCCGTGGATTTTTTCTTAATTGTTTCCCTGAACGGCACAATAGGCTCGCTTAATACAACGTCTACTCCGAATTTTGTTTTTAATTTACAGCTTACAACGTCAATATGAACTTCGCCTATGCCGTTAATTAACGTCTGCTTTGTTTCGCTGTTGCGCTGAATGGAAATTGTCGGGTCTTCTTCTTTCAGTCTCTGTAGCCCCGTACCCAGTTTATCTTCATCGCCCTTTGATTTGGGAGATACCGCCATTGATATAACGGGTTTGGGGAACTCAATGTTTGCGTACTCTACTTTTTGCTTAGCGTCGCATAATGTATCTCCGGTTATACTTTCTGTAAGTTTCGCAAACGCGCCTAAGTCGCCCGCTATTATTTCATCAAGGTCAATCTGCTTTTTGCCGACCATTGTGTATATATGGTTTACTTTTTCTTTTATATCCCTTGTCGTATTTATAAGCTCCACAGTTCCCGATAATTTGCCGGTTATGACTTTAAATAATGAAAGTTTTCCTACATACGGGTCTGCAATTGTCTTAAATATCTGAGCCGAGAACGGCGCGGAGGCGTCATACTTAACTTCTTTTCCGTCTTTTGTAAGCGCAGGCATCGCTTCAAGCGGCGACGGGGCATATTTTACTATAAAATCCATAAGCAGGTCTACTGCTATATTTTTTGTCGATGATACAATAAGCATCGGAACAACATTATTTGCCGCGATTGTCGCTTTAAGCCCTGTTGTTATTTCATCGTACGTAAGTTCTTCGCCTTCAAAATATTTTTCCATCAGCTCTTCGCTGGATTCCGCCGCAAATTCTATTAATTTATCTTTATATTCTTTTAACTGGGCGTTATTTGAGTTTTGTTTTTTGCTTTTGCCGCCTTCGTAGATGAATTCGGCACCGCTTAGCACGCCGGCTACGCCTTTGAAATCGAGCCCTTCCCCTACCGGCAGCTGCAGCGGCAGCAGTTTGCTTCCGAAAAGTTTTTCCGCTTGTTCCAGCGTTTTTTCAAAATTTACATTTTCACGATCAGCTTTGTTAATAACTACTATCGCAGGGATGTTTCTTTTTTTTACGGCTTCCCATGCTTTTTCTGTTCCTACTTCCACTCCGCTCAGCGCGTCAAGCACAATAAGCGCGCAATCAGCCACTTTAAGTGCGCTGTGCCATTCTCCTATAAAGTCAAAGTACCCGGGAACGTCAATAATATTTATCTTACATCCGCTTGCTTCAACCGCCGCAAGCGAACCGGAAATCGAAATTCCCCTTTTTGTTTCTTCGGGGTCATAATCGGAAATTGTATTCTTATCTTCAACTTTGCCCATTCTATCAATTAACTTGGCATTATACGCAACAGCTTCCAACAAAGACGTCTTTCCGCTTCCCCCATGCCCGAAAATTGCTACATTCCTTATGTCTTTTGATTGATAAGTTTTCATGAGTTTCCCCCTAATAAAATTTACAATGTATTAACACAACGTTTATATTTTATATTGAAATCGATTTTTTATCAATAGTTTTTATATTAATAAAAAAAGTCCTTATGATTTATTTCTCATAAGGACTAGTAAAATTGAGCCGTTTATTTAATATATTTTCTTTTCTTTCTTCTTCTGTAGTTAATTATGCCTGAAATTACAGATATCGCCGCAAAGCCGTATTTACTGTAATTTATTATGGCGTTTGCCGCTGTGGCGCCCATGCTTTTAGGCTGAGCGGCCCCCGAAATAATGTTGTCCACTTTTTGAATGCCTACTTTTGCAGTCCCTGTTAAATCCGCCGTATTTGAAATTGCCTGTTCAGAATTTTTTATTATGTTATTTAACTGATTTTCATTTTCCTCAAGCAGCTTATTTATACGGGAAATTGTAGTGTTAAAGTTTTTTAAACTCTTTACCATGAAAACCGCTACCACTACAATGGCTGCAGCGATTATTAAAAGTGCGATTTCCCATAACTGAATGTAAAATCCCATTATTATTACCGCTCTCTTACTCTTTTACGACATTCTCTACTTTGTCTTCGATATTATCAACTACATTATCTACCGCACTTTTTAATTCGACAATTTGTTTTTCTATCTGACTTTTATATGTTTCCATTTTATTAAGCGCTTTTGTTGCAAGTTCTTTTACCTGGTCTTTTGTCTGAACTGTAGCTTTGCCGATATCTGATTTTATATCGTCCGCTTTATTTTTAGCGACTTTAATGTACTCAGAATCTTCGTTGGCAAACAAAATTGTTGCAGCTCCCACCATTGCGCCTATAATAAACCCAAATACGAAATTACCTTTACTCATTTTAACACCTCCTGATATTTTGGTATATTATACCATATCGGTCCAAAATATTACAGTAGTAGTTTTAACAATATAAGTAAAATTATTCCCGGAATTCCCAAAATTCCCGCAATACACACTGTGTATATATTTAATGGAATTAAAAAACCGGCATTTTTAAAAATAAAATTAATTAAAAGCATTATTGCGCATCCTACTGCTCCGTTTATTATAAAAAATAATAAAATTTTTAAAGGAAGTTTAAAAAATCTGTAAAGCACGTACCCTATTCCGTATATGGCAAGTATTATTATCACGTATTTTATAATGTCCGCTTTATCTATGCCGACCGCCATTTTATCACCGACTTTCAATCAATTATAAAATTATCCGAAAACATTATTAATAATTTATATTATATTCGGACGGAATTTATACAAAGTTTGAACATGCTTTATTTTGATTTTAAGTATATGAGATATACCGCAAACAAAAAAAGCCTTGATTAAGGCTTTTTTGTATATGATTTTATTTATTTCTTTATCGCGGCTATTCCGGCGTCGATCGCTTTCATATTAAGTTCAATTAAATCTTTTTTGCTTCCAAGCGATTTTTCAACCATATGTTTAACCTCATTTACGTCGAGATTACCGTTTATAGCAACATACGCCCCAAGTATTACCATGTTGGCAACTTTCGGGCTGCCTACTTCGTTGGCTATAGCAGACGAATCAACTTCATAGTATTTACCTCCCTTTTCAGGTCTTGACAAAACAAG
>JAAZOI010000167.1 GCA_012797825.1 Eubacteriaceae bacterium
TATTTTTAAGAGATTTGGGTTTCAATGTTTCTGAAATATCATTTGCACTAAATAATTGGAACGATGATTTTATTTATGAGCTTCTTGATAAAAAACAGAATGAGATTAAAAATATAATTAAATCAGAACAGAATAAAATAATTAAGATTAAACAGGCAAAAAATGATATCAAAAAAGAAAAATTATTAATAAATTGTAATGTTTCAATTAAATCTGTGCCAAGTTATTCTGTATTTACTTTAAGGCGTATCGTTGATGATTACTACGCCGAAGGTAATTTGTGGATTGAAATGTCAGATTACGCCGAAGAACATAATATTGAACTTTCAAATAATACATTTACTATATACCATGATAGAGAATATAAAGAAAAAGATGTAGATATTGAGATATGTGCGCCTGTTTTAAAAATGGGCGATAATAAGAACGGTTTTGTTTTTCGTATAACCGAGCCTGTTAAGACAATGGCGTGCATGATGGTCTATGGGAAATTTGACAATATAACAAATGCATATATAACTTTTGCAAATTGGCTTGAAGAACATAATCAATACAGAATGACGGGAAAGACAAGGCAAATAGTTCACAAAGGACCTTGGAACGAGGAAGATTGCAATAGATATTTAACGGAAATACAAATTCCTCTGAAAAAACGCAATGAATTAAAAACATAAATTTCACGATTGACTCTGACATGATGTCAGGGTGTAGGATCAAATAAAATATAAGTTCATGTGGAGGTAAATAATATGAACAAATTTTATGTAGATCCGATAGGAAACATAAGCGTAAATGGAAAAGGAATGTTCGTTAAGCTTGAAGAAAAATACATTCCAGCACTTAAAGCATTAGACGGATTCGGATATATAGACGTTATTTGGTGGTTTGAGGATAACGACAATATAGAAGCGAGAAATATTCTTACTGTTGTAAAACCGTATCAAAAAGCGCCGGATGAAATGGGGGTATTTGCAACCAGATCTCCTATACGCCCCAATCCTATAGCTTTGTCCGTAGCTCAGATTATTAGTATTGATTATGAGAAGGGGATAATCAGAATTGCATATATTGACGCTAATGACAATACTCCCGTACTTGACATTAAACCGTATACGCCGAGTATTGACAGAGTGGAAAATCCTGCTGTTCCGAAATGGTGCGCTCATTGGCCTAAGAGTTATGAAGAATCAGGAAATTTTGACTGGGAAAGCGAGTTTTTATTTTAGTAAAAAATAATATAAGTATGGCTTAAATAAAAAATAAATCTTTCAAATAATTGAAAGATTTATTTTTTTTAAGTTATGTTTATAATAAATAAATAAACTGTTTAGAATAAAAAAAATAAAACAAAAAAAATTTCGACAAACATTAATTTAATAGACAAATTATTACTGATAATATATAATTTCTATATTATTGGAGGTGGTCTTATGAGATGCCCATTTTGCAGTTATGAAGAAAGTAAAGTAATTGATTCAAGGCCTGCCGAAAACGGAACTATTGTAAGACGGCGAAGGGAATGCATTGAATGCAAAAGAAGGTTTACCACATACGAAAAGCTGGAAGCTGTGCCTTTAGTTGTAATTAAAAAAAGCGGTGAAAGACAAACTTTTGACAGAAGCAAAATACTTTCGGGCGTATTAAAAGCGTGCGAAAAAAGGCCGGTATCGGCAGATGCTATAGAAAATTTAATAGACATAATTGAATATAAAATCCTGACAACTTACGATAAGGAAGTTCAGTCAAAAGACATAGGCGAAATTGTAATGGAAGAGTTGAGAAAAATAGACGAGATAGCGTATGTGCGCTTTGCTTCCGTTTACAGACAGTTTAAGGACCTGAACACTTTTATGGACGAGCTTAAAATAATTCTGGACGAAAATAAGGAGATAAAATAGTGAACGCGACAGAAAAAACCATTTCGAGCATTTTAATATACGAAGGCAAAAATATTAAACTCATAAAAGAAGAAATTATAACGCCCGACGGGCATAAAAGCGTTCGCGATATAGTAAGGCATAAGGGAGCCTGCGCAATACTTGCAAAAGCCGAAGGCAAACTGATATTTATTAAACAATACCGCAAAGCGCTTGATAAGGTAATTTACGAACTGCCCGCGGGATGCATAGAAAAAGGGGAAGACATTTATTTATGCGCAGGAAGGGAACTAAACGAAGAGACGGGATATGAAGCGGATAAGCTGACGCTTTTATCAAGCGTATACACTACACCGGGATTTTCCGATGAGATAATTCATATATTTTATGCCGAAAACGTTAAAAAAGCGGAAGTTAAAAAAGACGCAGACGTTGACGAATATATAGATGTGCTTTTAATAGATGAAGCTGAAGCTGAGAGAATGATAATTGAGGGCGAAATAGTAGACAGTAAAACAATTTGTGCGTTATATTTATATAAAAATAAGAAATAAATTGTCGATAAACATTTAAGAAAAGACAGCGGAAAGCTGTCTTTTATAATTAGAGGTCAGATAAATGAAAAAAGCACTGGAAATAATATTTATTGTTGTTCTTTTAATCTGTCTTATAATTAGCTTTACTCCAAGTTATTGGGGCGAACATGTGCATTGGCTTTATGAAGAAGAAATGATAGACACAGTTAAAAGCAATATAGAGCTGCTTAATAAAGTGCCTAATGAAATTAAAAATATAGAAGAAACACGATTTTATGTTTACGTGTCAAAGATTTGCAAAACTACTAATCTTTCAATAACAAAGACA
>JAAZOI010000168.1 GCA_012797825.1 Eubacteriaceae bacterium
AAATTATCGGTTCGGTATGTTTTTTTGCCGATGCCGGAAATTTTTGTACCGTCTATTGTTATACTTGTGGCGGCAGCTGAAGATACTACTTCGCATGCGCTGCCTTGAGGTATTTTAAATTCAATATCGCTTGCGCCTGAGCTGATATTTATGTTCGTTCTTTTAGCAAGAGATGATAACGTTCCTTTAATATCGCTGGCACCGCTGTTTATGTCAATAGAATTTACGTTAAGATCCTTTAAGTTCATATCAATTTCGCTTGCGCCTGATTTTATTAATATATCCCAAGCGACATTTTTATTTAGATAAAATCCGGAATTTTTAAGTCTGTATTTTTCGGTATTGATATTTACTATTTGTCTACCGTCTGCGCTTGATGTATTTAGAACTGCATTTGAATTTGTTTTAAAATCAATTAAATAGTTATTATCAGCTGATGTGATATGTGTGTCTTCGGCAACGCCCATATTTAAAATTAATTCTGCGGAAGTGGTGCCGTCAGACAAATCTAAATGCTGCTCATTGCCAATTATTCCGTTATTATTTTGATAATAATCAATTTTATCAATAAATGGGAGATTTATTGCGCCGCTTAAGGCGTACGCCCCAAGCACAATAAGTACGACATATATCAAAGCAATAAGAAATGTGACTATCCTTGAACGGAAAATAATGCATATGCCTATGCAAATTAAAATAAGCGGCCACATTTTTCCAACTGATATCCATATCAAATACAGAGGAACATTTACAATATTTAATTCATTCAGTATCCACATCACGCCGGCAATTACGAAAATTAATCCTATAAAAACACCAATACCTGAGGAACTATGTTTATCACGCATATTACCTGCCTCCTTTTATTATTATAAGAACTCCTAAAGCGACTATAAGAGCGGCAAAAATAACGCCGTAGTTTATTGCGGGGATGAAAATATTAACAAGACAAATAACTCCGATAACCACCAATACAATCCCGAAAATGGCAGCTGTGCTTAAGTTTGATTTTTTACCGGTATTATTTGAGCCGCCGTCAAAATCTTTTTTCGCATTAGAATTATTTAAATTATCGGTATTGCCGGCTTGGGCAGTATCTTTCGCGGTTTGATTATTTGCATAGTCAGTCGCGTTTTCCGCAGAATAATTGTTTTTATAATTCTGCTTATTATTGTCTGCCTCATAATCCATAGGCATAATTATCGCCGCTATTATATATATAAGCAATCCGAATCCCCAGAAAATTATTGACAACGCAAAGACTAGGCGGATAATCGTTGAATCAACATTTAAATATTCCGCAATTCCTCCGCATACCCCGGTTATTTTTCTGTCAGTGCTTGATTTAGCAAGTGTTTTATTCATTTTGTAACCTCCGTTTGTTGTGTGTATATATATATTATAAATAAATAATTAAGTAATAAAAGTAAAATGTTATATTTTAAGTTAAATTATTATTAAACAATGTGAATTGAATAATAAATATGTTATAATTTAGTGTCTGATAAAGTAAAATTTTTTAGTTGTGAGGGAGTTAATGGCAGAATTATTCGGAACTGACGGTGTAAGGGGTATAGCCAATGAGTTTTTAACTGCGGATTTGGCTATGAAAATAGGAAGAGCGGCTTGTGAAACATTAAAAAATAATAATGAGGTCCTTTTTGTTATAGGAAAAGATACAAGAATTTCAGGAGATATGATAGAAAACGCTTTCTGCGCAGGCATAATGTCCCGTGGCGGCAACGTGATAAAACTTGGGGTAATACCTACTCCCGCAGTAGCTGTAATGACGAGATGTTTTAACGCAACTGCCGGGGTAGTTATATCCGCGTCTCATAATCCTTATGAGCATAATGGAATTAAATTTTTTAATTCTGAAGGACTTAAGCTTCCAGATGAAGTTGAAGAGCAGATTGAAAAATTGATTTATGGTAATATTGAATACAATAAAAATAAAATAGGCGTTGAAAAGCATATAAAAAATGCCGATAAAACATATTCGGATTTTATTGTTTCCTGCGCTGATGCAAAGTTTGATGATTTAAAACTTGTAATTGACTGTTCTAACGGAGCAACCGTGAAATCTGCGAAAAATATATTCAAAGAGCTGATGCCCAAAGCGATTTTTATAGGAAATAAACCGGACGGCATAAACATCAACAAAAATTGCGGTTCCACTGATTTAAAGGCTTTAAAGGAAGCTGTTATAAAAAACAAAGCTCACGGGGGGCTTGCTTTTGACGGCGACGGCGACAGGTTTTTGGCCGTAGACGAAAAAGGCGAAGTGCTTGACGGCGATAAAATAATGTACATAATAGCTAAAGATTTAAAACAGCGAAATAAGCTTAATAACAACTGCGTTGCGGCAACCGTAATGAGCAATTTGGGATTTTTTAAAGCGCTTGAGGCGATTGATATAAAAAGCGTGCAAACAAAAGTAGGTGACAGATACGTAATAGAGTCCATGATTGCAAACAATTATGTCCTCGGCGGCGAGCAGAGCGGGCATATAATTATTAAAGATTATAACTCAACGGGTGACGGGCTTTTAACCGCAGTAAGATTTTTATGCGCTGTTAAACGAAGCGGAAAGAGCATAAGACAGTGCAATTTAGAATATGAAAATTACCCGCAGGTGCTTATAAACGTAAGCGTGAGCAATGATAAAAAGAAACAGCTTAACAACGATGAGATAATTTTAAAGGCAGTTACGGATGCGGAAAATGCTCTCGCGGGCAGCGGAAGGGTGCTTCTACGCCCCAGCGGTACGGAAGCCTTAGTGCGGGTAATGATTGACGGTAAAGATTATGATGAGATTAATACATACGCAAATATCATTGCAAATGTTGTGAAAGAAAGATTAGGATAAAATTTTACATATAATATTAAAGTGATTAAGAGCGATTAAGTTCGCTCTTTTTTATGTGATTAAAACAACTTTAATGTGTCAGATAAATATAATTAAAGGAATAATGATTATATATAACGTTAATTTCTTATTGATATATATCACAAACGAATGTAGAATAATATCATATTAAAATATAGTTTTATTAGATAGGAAAAGCAAGCTAATGCAGAAATTAAAGGAAAAGGGATATAGTTTTCTTGCGTTTATAATTATTATCATATTTTTAATAATTATTGCATTTGTTGTAATTTTTCCTATCACATTACTGCAAAAATTGTTTTATGCACATGGAAATTATTTATTGATTGTGTCAGAAAATTTAAATATTGCAGTTATAGCATTTGTAGGCATAATTGTATATATATTTAAAAACTTTGAAGCATCCATTATTTTCAAGAAGCGATTTGCGAATGATACGGAAGATATAGAAGAAGAAGATAATAAAATAGATTATGAGAAATCAAATAAAATTGAAAACTCAATGATGAAGAGGATTAATAAAACAATAAATAATTTTTTGCAGCGCAGTTTAATAATTAAAATATGCATAATATTAATCTTAGTAATAGTTGTATATTTTGGACTTACAGATAACGCAATATTATATTCTGACAGTATAAAAATCAGTTCGCCACTTACGCCAACGGGTGTTATCTACAGTTATAGCGATATACAAAATGTTAATGTAGGGATACAAAATGTTAATGAAGGCATAAAAAGTGTTTATTTAATTGATGAACCATATTATGAGATTATATTTAAGGATGGTGTAAGTGTTAATCTCATTAAAGGTAAAAATAATAAGCTTAATGTAGGAGACGTATTAGTTGAAACGGATAACAAACTCCGTGCTTTAGGAATAACAAAAAATGTTGATAAAAATAATTACGATAAATATTTCGAAGGAATGGATGACGAATATAATAATGCCATAAAGAAATTATTTAATAATTATTAAAAGATTCATATATCAGATGCATCTTAAAATAATTAAAAAGTGGCTTGTGCCGCTTAAAACAATACACTACATATATTAAATATATGTCATATTAAGGTAAGTGATTATGAATAAATATGATTTACAAAATCAATATCTGCAGTATCTGAATGAACAGTCTGAAAAGAAAAATACTAGCGGAGATAGACTAATTAATCTAAAAGCAAGAACTGATACAATATGGTTAAATGCAAAATGGCTAAATTTTTATACTTATATTATATTGCCTATGTTTATTGTTTTGGGGATAATATTTGAGATATATACGGGAATCCATGATGTAAGGAATGAACTGTATTTTATTGTAATAATATTATTGCCTCTTGCTGTTTGCGCATTAATATATACATACTGGCCAAACACTTTAGGATATTTTTTAAACATAATTTTTATAATTTTATTTAAGTATGGCATTATGATTTTGCTTGGATATTATGGAAGTTTACGTATAATTTCATACATAATTTATGTAAACATTTATTATTTTTATAAAAGACGATTTATATTCTTTGCTAAAAGTTATTCTGAAATTAATTTGATAGGCGAATACGAAAATTATGAATCTGTATGGGATGACAGCGAAAGTATTTTGGTAAAACCGATATACAGTTTTTTCGCATTTAATCTGTTTGAAGAATCATATATGAATTTTTATATTTACATTCTGCTTCCGGCTTTTATAGGATACGAATTGCTGTACACATTTTTGTTTTTTATTAAAGGCTTACCTATTGTCGGCTTTGCGGGAATAATTATATTAATTATCTCTATAGGTGCATTGGTAATTATTAATAACTCAAAAAAATGGGCATTTTATATAAATATGCTGCTTATAATTATTCAAGGAATAGCTATATTAATCTATATCGCAATTTTAATAAAAAGCCTGCTTGTAGGTTTAATATGCGGTTCAATTTGGATTATTGCAAACTTTATATATTTTTTAACCCATAAATTTTAATTCTTAATTTAAAGATTAAATTTAGATAATAAAAGCAGGGCATATAACGCATGTCCTGCTTTTTGATAAATTAGATATTTTAATATGATTTATTATTTATTTCTTCTTTCAGTTTAGCTAAAAATTCCGCTGCATCGTATGTTACGTTATCGCCTTTTCTGCTTCTTACCGCGACAGTATTGCTGTCCTGTTCCTTTTGCCCTACAACAAGCATATAAGGTATTTTCCTCATTTGCGCTTCGCGGATTTTATATCCCATTTTTTCGTTTCTGTCATCATATTCGGCTCTTATTCCGCAGTCTTTATAAGTCTGAAGTATTTTTTTGCAATAGCCGTCAAACTCGCTTGCGACAGGTATTACTACGCATTGCAGGGGCGCAAGCCAAAGCGGGAAAGCTCCTGCGAAATGCTCTGTAAGAATTGCTATAAATCGCTCAATTGAGCCGTACGTTACAGTGTGTATAACTATCGGGCGGTGCTTTTCTCCATCCGCTCCTACGTAAGATAAGTCAAATCGCTCAGGCATCTGGAAATCGAGCTGAATTGTTCCGCACTGCCATGTTCTGCCTATGCTGTCTTTTAAATGGAAATCTATTTTGGGTCCGTAAAAAGCTCCGTCACCTTCATTAATTACATACTTCTTGCCTTTTTTGTCAAGCGCCGCTTTAAGCGCGTCAGTCGCTATGTCCCAGTCTTTTATTTCCCCGATAAATTTTTCAGGTCTTGTAGAAAGTTCCACATGATAGGAAAAACCGAATAATGAATAGAAATAATCTATTTTTTCCATTACTCCTACTATTTCATCTGTAATCTGTTCCGCTGTAATAAATATATGAGCGTCGTCCTGTGTGAAGTTTCTCACACGCATAAGTCCGTGCAATGCTCCCGAAAGCTCATGGCGGTGAACTATTCCAAGTTCGCCCATTTTTAAAGGCAGATCCCGGTATGACCACATTTTTCGCTTGTATAAAAGCATTGAGCCCGGGCAGTTCATTGGCTTGAGAGCGTACGTTTTTTCGTCAATTACAGAAAAATACATATTGTCTTTATAATTCTGCCAGTGCCCTGACTGCTTCCATAATTCGCAGTCAAGCATTATGGGCGTGCGCACTTCGCTGTATCCGCGCTTTGTGTGTTCGCATCTCCAGAAATATTCAAGCTCGTTACGAAGTATCATTCCGTTTGGATGGAAAAACGGAAATCCCGGACCTTCTTCCATTATTGAATATAAATCCAGTTCTTTTCCAAGTTTTCTGTGGTCGCGTTTTTTAGCTTCCTCAATCATTTCAAGGTATTCATCAAGCATGCTTTGTTTGGGGAACGATATACCGTAAATGCGCTGAAGCATTTTATTTTTTTCGTCGCCTCTCCAATATGCGCCCGCGATCGAAGTAAGTTTAACCGCTTTAATTTTTGATAAATCAAAAAGATGAGGTCCCGCGCAGAGGTCTGTAAATTCACCTTGTTCGTAAAAACTTATTTTTTCACCGTCTTTTATAACTTCAGCCAATTCAACTTTATATATTTCACCTTTATCTTCAAAATACTTAACGGCTTCTTCTTTTGAAAGCTCCATTCTCTTAGGCTGATAATTTTCTTTTATTATCTTTTTCATTTCTTCTGTGATTTTATCTAAATCTTCCGGCACAAAAGTTTTGTCAATGTCAAAATCGTAATAAAAACCGTTATCTATTGCGGGGCCTATAGCTAGACGTACATTCGGAAAAATTCGCTTTACAGCTTGAGCAAGCACATGTGAAGATGTGTGCCAAAATGCGTCGCGTCCGCCTTTGTCTTCAAAAGTGAGTATATTTAATGAGCAGTCTTTTTCTATCTTAGTTGTCAAATCTGCTGCTTTGCCGTCAATTTCGCCGACTAATGCTTCTTTTGCCAAACTGCCGCTGATTTTTTTAGCAATGTCATATACAGAGCTGCCCTGCTCTGCCGTTATTATTGTATTGTCTTTTAACGTTATGTTTATCATATGTTTCTCCTAAATTTTATTTATATAAAATAAAAAGTCCTTTAAAATAAATTTAAAGGACGAATATTCCGCGGTTCCACCTTTTTTGGCAGCTGTGCTGCCCGCTTTGCGATTGTAATGTAATCAACATATGTGTTTTTGCAATTTGCTTCGCACAAACCTTACAAGCGGTTTTCATAAAGCATTTATCCTCGAACGCTTTCAGCATAGTGCGTTATCTTCTCTTTAGGCGATGCTTTATTACTCTTCTTTTTCATCGGTATTTTAAATTAATATTTTTTATAACACTTTAATTATAGTATGTCAATAAAAATTTTTATTATCATATATCGCTGCATTCAGCCGCAAGCTCGTTTAGCCCTTCCTGCATAGTTTTGGCAATCTGTTTTAAGCTGCTGTTATCATCTTCATTAACAGAAAATTTTTCGCCGAGCATCATTTTTTTCTTGGATTTGCTTATATAAACAGGAATAAAATCAACATGTTTGCCGGTTTTTTCAAAATACAGCTTATCTATCTTAGCGAAACCAGAGTACAGTCTGCCGGTATAGGGCTCTTTGCTTGTATAATCAATATCGGGAAATATTACAACCCTCTCATTGTTTATAAGGGCGTCTACGCTGTCTTCTATAGTCTTATATATATTATGCATATCTAAACTGTTAATTCTGTAAACTGGAAGAGCATGCATTGAGTTTAATAAACGGGGGATAAAACAAGACAGAGCTTTGGCATAAATTTTTGAAAGTACGGGTTTAATTTTATAACGAGTAATAAATGTATAATTATAAAACTGATCATAGCAGTCTGTTTTGTCTAAAAACATGTTATATACCCACATACGTACAGTAACAGGGCAGAATGTCATAAATGTAATAGGTCCGTACATATTCTGATGATGTCCTATATACACGCAAGGGGAAATGAATTCGCTTTTTTCAGGAACAGAAATTTTGGGCGCAAAAAAGTATTTAATTTTTTTACAAATTCTAAATAAAATTCCGTATTTAATCATTAATGCCTCTATACATTATTGGTATTTTAAAGTTCTTTTTTTAAAATCCAATCTTTTTTGAATTTGGTAGCTTATTATTGATATTAATAAATCTACAATCAACTTTATAAATACGATATTTATATTTTCAGTAAGAGAAAATTTTAAAACTGCAAAATAAGATACTATTATTTGAGCCAGCCAGAATAAATAGTATCTTATTACTTTATTTTTCGGCGGTATGTCATCAGTCGATAATTTTTTGTGGTTTACAATATAATTCACAATTGAAGAACCTATTCTTGCAATAATTGTAGCAAGAAGAATTTTTTGCGCAAGTTCTACATCAATAAAAAACAAATAAAAACATAACGCAAAAATTAATAGATCTATTAAACTTGCCGCAATATATTTTGATATATATGCAAAAAATGAGCTGAGTATCCGGATAAATATTCTTGAAGCATCATAAAATGTTCTGAAATGGGATCCTTTATTATCGTTCATATAGATTGTCTTAATAGTCAATTTTATAATATCTATATTTTTTATCCTCAAATATGCAAGCACATTCATTTCATAATCATATCTGTCGCCTTTGATGTTAAGCATAGATTCAATTAAATCTGTTGTAAAACCTCTTAAACCGCTTTGCGTGTCCCAAATATTGCATCCGTAAAGAACCGAGAATAATAATGCGCTTGTAGCGTTTCCTATGCGAGAGCGTATAGGTACATTTTTATTATACAAATCTCTCTGCCCGAGCACGGCTTTTTTACTGGTGGTATTTTCTATTATTTTTGAGATTTTTATTATATCATCTATGTCGTGCTGACCGTCCGCATCAGCGGTAATAAGGCCCGAATAAAAAGGGTAATTATCGATAAAATATCTGTAAGCTGTTTTTAATGCTGCGCCCTTGCCCCTGTTTACTTCGTGGGTAAGCACAATGCAGCCTTCAATATCTGCTAATTCTTCAAATATATTATTATAAATACAATTGCTTCCGTCATTAACAATAATAACCGGCTTCAGATTATTATTTATTATTTTTTTAACATAATCTGTCAACGATTTATCAGGATTAAGCGACGGTATAATAACGCTTACCATAATTTTTCCTCAAATTAATAATATTTCTAACAAATTATATCATATTTTAATTAATTATATTTTAAATCATATTTTATATTTAATAATAAATTATTTAAAAAAATTGTCTGATTTTGCAAAATTTTACTTGAAAACGTATTAACATTTATTTACTTTGACAATTATAAATTAAGTTTGTATAATTATAAACGTTATATTGTAATATTTTGTATGGAAGCCATTTGACCGCGCAATTTTTGTGAGGAAAGTCCGAGCTCCGCAGGGCAAAATGCCGGATAACGTCCGGTGAAGGCAACTTCAAGGAAAGTGCAACAGAAAACAAACCGCCGAATTTTCGGTAAGGATGAAACCGTGAGGTAAGAGCTCACGTAATATATAGGTAACTATATATTATGAAAACCCCATTTGGAGCAAGACCAAGTAGAACCGTTAAGCAGCTGCCCGTTGTGGTTCGTGGTAGGTCGCATAAGCATTTTGGCGACAAAGTGCTAAGATAGATGGTCATTAATACAGAACTCGGCTTATTCGCTTGCATATTAAATATTATTTTTTTGCTATTCTTGTTTTATATATATAAATTTCTATTTATAATTATTCATTTATATTCATACGATATAATATGCACTATTGTGTTTTATTATATATTGCACCAACTGTTTTTACAAAAAAATAAAAGATAGTTTTTGTAGGAGGAATTTTATGTCAAAAATGAAAACAATGGATGGGAATACTGCTGCCGCACATTCTGCATATGCGTTTACGGAAGTTGCAGCCATATTTCCGATAACGCCGTCATCGGTAATGGCTGAACTTTTGGACGAATGGTCCGCCCACGGCAGAAAAAACATTTTCGGTCAGGAAGTAAAAGTCGTTGAAATGCAAAGTGAAGGCGGAGCTGCGGGAGCGGTTCATGGTTCTTTATCTGCCGGTGCGCTAACAAGTACATTTACGGCATCGCAAGGT
>JAAZOI010000169.1 GCA_012797825.1 Eubacteriaceae bacterium
GCGCAATATATTTAGGCACTTCGGGTCTCGGCCCTACAAATGACATGTTCCCGATAAAAACGTTAAACAACTGCGGAAACTCGTCGAGTTTATATTTTCTTAAAAAGCGGCCTGCCTTAGTAATCCTGGGGTCGGCGCCTACGGTTATTTGCAATCCTTGCTTTTCCGCGTCTGTCACCATCGTTCTGAATTTAAATATTTTAAATTGTTTTTCGTCCTTGCCTACTCTTATTTGCGTAAAGAAAACAGGGCCTTTTGAATCCAGTTTTATTATCAATGCTGTTAATAATAAAAAAGGGCTTAATATAATAATCCCCAGCGATGATACTATAATATCAAATAATCTTTTGAGTATAAGCTGGCCCTTCTTTTTTTCAAGTATTTTATTTACGTCAAACGGATTTATATTGTTAACAGCTTTCAAATTTTATTACCTCTGTCATTAATGGTAGGCTATATTAATACTTTTTTTAAAGTATTTGCAATATATTCTATATCATCATCAGTTAAAAGCGTATGTAACGGCAGCGTAATTTCATTCTTATACATATCATAAGCATTAGGATAATCTTTCATATTAAATCCTAAATTTTTATATGCCGTAAGAAGCGGAAGCGGTTTGTAGTGAACGTTAGCGGATACTCCCATTTCTGCCAATTTGCTAATTACATTGTTTCTGTATTCAACATCTCTGCCTTTTAATCTTGCCATATACAAGTGTCCCGAAGAGGAAGAATCTTTGGAGTAATGCATTAAATATTCGACGTTTATATCTTTTAATAAATCGTTATACATATTAATCATATGTTTTCTTCGCTCTAATATGACTGCGTATCTTTTCATCTGCACTAACCCAAGACACGCCATAATATCTGTCATGTTGCATTTATAATACGGAGCTATAATATCATATTCCCAGCTTCCCAGTTTTGTTTTTGCAAGAGCGTCTTTATCTTGACCGTGCAGCGATAAAAGCATATATTGTTTATAAATGTCTTCATTGCTAATCCCGTTAATATCTTTCCACGTAACTGCTCCGCCTTCTGCGGTTGTAAGGTTTTTTACCGCATGAAAAGAAAAAGACGTGAAATCCGCGGCCTCTCCGCTCATTTTGCCTTTATATTCCGCTCCGAAAGAATGCGCGGCATCCGCTAAAATTATCACTCTGCCTATTGCCTTCTGGATATCATTTGCAGGTCTGAACAGGTTTTTCTTATTTTCAATTATTTCATATATTTTATCGTAATCGCACATTATCCCGGCAATATCTACGGGGATAATCGCTTTCGTTTTTTCAGTAATAGCAGCGTCTATTGCGTCATAATCAATATGAAAAGAATCTTTGCCGCAGTCTGTAAGTACAATTTTAGCTCCGACGTGATCTATTACGCTTGCAGAGGCGGTATAAGTGTAAGCGCAGGTTATAACCTCGTCGCCCTGCCCTATTCCAAGCAATCTTAAAGTAAGCTCCATGCATGCAGTCGCGGAATTAAGCGCAGCTGCTTTGGACGTATTGCAATACTGTGCAATCTGTTTTTCGAATAGCTTCGTCTTTGGTCCTGTTGTTATCCAGCCGGATTTTAACGTGTCAATAACTTCATCAATCTCATCCTGAGTTATATCGGGCGGAGAAAACTTAATATTCTTTGACATTTTCTTTCCTGCACATTTAATTATTCTTTCTTTCTGTATATTCCGGAACAATTGTCTTTAGTTTTTCTTTAACTTTTATGTAGTCATTTTCTTTAGCGAAATCTATAAGTTCTTTTATATCCGACTGCAGCTGTGTATTGTTTATCTCTTCAAATTTGTCAATAAATATTTTATCATACATAGTTTTGGCAAGTACTTGTGTATCAACTAAAAGCTCTTCGTATAATTTTTCACCGGGTCGCAGACCTATATATTTAATGTCTATATCTCTATATGGCACTTTTCCTGCAAGTTTTATTAAATTCTCCGCGAGGTCTTTAATTTTAACAGGCGTTCCCATATCCAAAACAAATATTTCTCCGCCTTTCGCAAGCTGCCCTGCCGTAATTACCAAAGATACCGCCTCCGGTATTGTCATAAAATATCTGGTCACTTCCGGATGCGTAACAGTAAGCGGTCCGCCCATTTCAAGCTGTTCTTTGAACAGAGGAATTACTGAGCCGTTTGAGCCCAGCACGTTGCCGAATCTAACGGCTGAAAAAACAGTTTTTTTACTTTTCAAAGATGCCGCCAATACAATTTTTTCACACACGCGCTTAGTTGCGCCCATAACGTTTGTGGGTTTTACAGCTTTATCAGTAGATATTAAAACAAATTTTTCAACTTCGTATTTCTGAGCTAAAGATACAATATTAAGTGTTCCTTCAACATTATTTTTAACGGCTTCTTCAGGATTTGACTCCATAAGAGGAACATGTTTATGAGCGGCCGCATGAAAAATAACATGCGGTTTGTAATTTTTTATAAGCAGGTCTATCTTTTTATTGTCTCTAACAGAAGCAATTTCAATTACAAGATTTAATTTTTCTGCATATTGTCTTTTTAACTTCTGCTCAAGAGAATATACATTGTTTTCATATATATCGCAAATAATTAACATATTGGGGTTAAGCTTCGCAATCTGCATGCAAAGTTCGCTGCCTATGCTGCCGCCTCCCCCGGTAACCATTACTATTTTATCTTTAATATAACTGATATCCTGGTTTTCTAAAACATTAATAGAATCTCTGAAAAGCAGATCTTCCATAGTAACATTTTTTAGCTTAGGAAAAATGCCGTTTCCGTTTACGGGGACCAAACTGTTGTACACCCCGGGAATTATTTTAACATCCGAACATGCTTCCATGCATAAATCTAAAATTTCTTTTCTTTTTTTGTCTGAAATATTTATAATGCAGAATATAATAGATTCCACTTCATGCGCTTCAACAATTTGCTTTATCTGTTTTGTGTTTCCGAGAATTTTAACCCCGAGTATATTTCTTCCCTGTTTTACCTTTTCATCGTCAACTATTCCTATCGGAAGAAATTCATTTCTCTTATTCTGCCAAATCTCCCGCAGCAAAATATTGCACGCTTCTCCGCCGCCGATAATAAGAAGCCTTTTTTTTACTATATTTTTGTATTTGAATAGCGAATGCCTTAAAAGATAATACGCCGATCTCGATAAAACTACGCTTAGCGTAAACGTCGCCGCGAATAAAAGACATGAGCGTAGTCTGATATGGAGTTCAAATAAATAAACAATAATGACAAATATTCCGGTTGATATCAAACAGGCAATTATTATGTTAAATAACTCTTTAACGTTTATATAACTCCAAATTATATTGTAAATATCAAAGATTAAAAAAACGCAAATAAATAATACATTAGCAATAATAAAAGGAATATAAAAAGAAAATTGCTGAAGATACGTTAAATTAAATTTATCGTCGGCAATAATATAAGAAAATGCATACACTAAGGTACATATAAATATATCTATTAAAAGAACTACGTATTTTTTATTTCTTCCCAATTTATTCATATATAAAGATTATTCCTAAACTAAAACGATTGATTCGTATTTATATTAAACTTATAACATTATATATTACAACAAAAGCTAATACAAGGATTTTTATTCCATTAATCCCATAATTGATAAACTGTATTATAGCACATATTATAAAATATATACTTACCTGTTTCTTAAAACTCTTCTCTCAAAAAACGCAACTACAAAATACATAAGAGCCGCAATTACGGCAAGCAGCAAAACTCCCGTCATAACAAGACTTAAATTAAACACGTTGCTTCCGTAAATTATCAGATAACCAAGCCCCGCTTTTGATACTAAAAATTCGCCCATAATAACGCCTACCCAAGACATGCCTACATTTATTTTTAAGGCGTTAAAAATGCCAGGAACCGACCAGGGCAGCACAACTTTTGTAAGCATCTGCATACGCGATGCGTTGAAAGTTTTCATAAGAGTAAGTTTTTCATTGTCTGCCGTTGTAAAAGAGCCGTATATGCTTATAATGGTTACAATTAATGAAATTAAAAGGGTCATGAATATAATCGCGTTGAAATTCGCGCCCGCCCAAACTATAATTATCGGACCGAGAGCTATTTTAGGAAGCGCATTTAATGTTATTAAATATGGCTCGCATACTTTGCTGGCTGTTGGGAAATACCAAAGTAAACAGGCAATCGCAACGCCTGATATTGTGCCTACAACAAAACCTATAAGCGTTTCTGCCGTAGTGACGATAATATGTATGAATAATGCATTAGTCCTTATCAAATTTATTATCGTCTTTACAATAGCGCTGGGACTTGACGTTAAAAACGGATCGGAAAGTCCGTATCTTGCAGATAATTCCCAAAACAAAATAAATGAAACAAGAATTATTATTTTAGCAAAAAATATTATTCTTTTATGCTTTTTTTCTTCCGATAAAAATTCCTTATACTTATGTTTTGTTATTTCATCAAACATGAATATCCAAATCTCCCCAAATCATATTAAAGTAATGCGTAAATTCAGGCGCTTTCCTTTTTTCAATCAAACTGTCTGAATCTGTATTTAAATTTATTTCATAAACACTTTTAATCTCAGCAGGTCTTCTTGTAAGCACAATTACTCTGTCCGATGCGCTTATTGCTTCATTTATATCATGACTTACCATAATAACAGTCTTTTTTTCTTTCCTTATTTTTCTGAAAATATCGTCACTGACAGCAATCCTGCTTTGATAATCAAGCGCAGAAAACGGTTCGTCTAAAAGCAGCAAATCAGGGCAAACAGCGAGCGTACGTATTAATGCCGCCCGCTGTTTCATTCCTCCCGATAATTGGTTCGGATAATGATTTTTAAATTCATAAAGCCCGTATTCCATAAGCATTTTTTCAACACGGCATATATTTTCTTCATTCATCATATGCTGCACCTCAAGACCCAGTACCGCGTTTTTATAAACGGTTCTCCAGTTAAAAAGCTGGTCGCTCTGAAGCATATA
>JAAZOI010000170.1 GCA_012797825.1 Eubacteriaceae bacterium
AATTTTTAACATTTTATTATTTATTGTTTTATATTCATTATTGAGAAAAATTTCACAATATTCTTTGACAACGTTTTTAATTTATGTTAAAATGCAAATTGCAGGTTTATAATTAAAATCAAAAAATAATCTGTTAAATAACATTTAAAAGGCGGTAATACTAATGAACTTTGACGCAATTAAAACCATTTCCCAGGCTGAAAGCCGTGCGGAAGAAATCCGCGCAGAGGCCGCTTCCGAGGCAAAACGCATCCTTGCCAACGCGGAAGCTGATGGTATAGCGCTGGTAAAAAGCGCCGAAGAACGCGCTCATGCACGTGTTTTGGAACTTTATGCAGCCGCTGATAGTACAGGCACTGCCGAAGCCTTAAAAATTGAACAAACAGCTAAAGCTCAAGCTGATGCGCTTAAAAAAGCAGGCGCGCAAGCAATGGACAAGGCTGTTTCCGTCATCGTTGAAAGGATTTACTCATGGCAATAGTTGCAATGAAACGGCTGCGGGTTATTATGCCTTCTTCCATTCAAAAGAAGGTCATAAAGGACTTAACCCGACTAGGCTGTGTAGAAATCGAAACTCCGGTATATGCCAATTTAAATGAAGACGAATCAAAATTGGTTCGTCCCGCATCACAAGGTTTGGATGCAGCTCGCAGCCGAAATGAAATGATTGCGGCATTAGATGCATTAAATAAATATGCACCGGAGAAAAAGTCCTTTTTAACACCGCGAAGGCAGGTTACTGAAGATATGCTTTTTAACGATGAATCGATTAAAAAAGCAAATGAAGTATCTGAACAGATTAGCGGAATTGTAAAGCAAATTAATGAAACCAAATCTTTGATCGGCCGTACTTCTGCTCAAAAAGCTACGCTTGAACCGTGGAGGGCATCGGACATTCCATTTGAATTTACCGGAGGCAAAGAATTTTCGGTAGTTATAGGAATATGCCCTGCTGAAGCAGATGTAAAAAGTTTATCCGCAGCAATGGATGAACAGAACATTATAGCAACAGCGGAAGAAATAAATGCAGACAAAGAACAAAAATACATAGTATTGGTTTCGTATGTGGATGCGCTTGAGGAAGCATTGACAGTATTAAAAACTGCAGGATTTTCTCAAATTTTATTTAAAGATTTATCCGGTACTGCTGCGGAAAATCTTGCTCGCTTGGATATTGAACTAGAAGCAGCAGAAAAACATGTGTCAGAATTGGAAGAAAAATTCAAAGACTTAGCTCAATACAGAGATATTATTGAGCAGACAGCGGATGCTTTAGCAATTGAATCATTAAAAGAAATTGCTATGTCTTCAATGCTGCACACAGAAAAGACAATATATTTTGAAGGTTGGGTACCACAAGGGACAGAACAAGTCGTTATAGATAAGCTCAACGCTAATGACTGCGCTTTTGAATTTTTGGAACCGTCAGATGATGAAGAACCGCCGATTGAGCTTAAAAATTCTAAATTTGTAGAGCCGTTCGGAGCTATTACGGAACTTTACGGACTTCCGACTTACAGAAGCGTTGTGGATACCAATCCTATGCTTGCTTATTCATTTTTAGTTTTCTTTGGAATTATGCTATCTGATGCAATGTGCGGAATTATATTAGCTCTCCTAAGTTTCATAATTCTTAAGAAAAAGAAGCCTGACGGAGGATTCAGAAGATTTGTAACCGTAATGTTTTATGGTGGCATATCAGCTTTTATATGGGGCGCACTTTTCGGAAGCTGGTTTGGAAACGCTCCGACTGCTATAGCGGCGCTTATGAGCAAAGATTTCACACTGCCGCCGATATGGTTTGACCCGTTGGCGCAGCCGATGCTGATGCTTGGTCTATCTTGCGGTATAGGCGTTATTCATCTTTTAATAGGTATGGGACTTTCGGCTTGGCGTAATATAAAACAAGGCAATTGGAAAGATGCAATATATGATACCGGCTTTTGGTATATGATAATAATCGGCGGCATCGGTATTGCTACAGGATTAAAAATATTTATGTATATTGCCCTTGCGGGAGCGTTAGGCGTTCTGCTTTTCGCAGGAAGAGGCAAAAAGAATATAATTTCAAGACTAT
>JAAZOI010000171.1 GCA_012797825.1 Eubacteriaceae bacterium
AAAATCGCAAAATAATACAAAAAAAGCGCCCAATACCGCGCTTGCCGGTATTAAATATTTATTATCAGCCCCTATTATACTCCTGCAAATATGCGGAATTATTAGCCCGACAAAACCTAAAAGCCCCGAAAAACTTACTGCGCTTCCCGCTAAAAGAGCTGCTGTCGATATTAATATTAATCTCATGACATTAATTCGCATACCGAGCGAAGATGCTATATCGTCTCCCAAAGCCAGTACATTCATCTCGTTGCTTAAAAAAACCGCGACAAACAAACCGATTGCAATATAGATAAGCGAGTAAAAAACAACATCAGAACGTACAGATGAAAATCCTCCTACCATGAAAGAATTAGCGCTGAGCATAATATCGGGATCAAGAGTAAAAACCGCATCTATTATGGCTGAGAAAAAACTGCTGACCGCAATTCCTGCAAGAATAATTGTTATTCTTGCAGCTCCGGTTTTATATGCAATTAAATAAATAAACATTGCCGCAAGCAAGGCGCCTAAAAATGCGGCCGCAGGCGCAAACGCAATATATGAAGGAAAAAAAGCAGTCAGCAGCACAACGAAAAGACCGGAGCCCGAATTTATCCCTATTATATTCGGGCTGGCCAAAGCATTATTTAAAACCGATTGCAAAATAGCGCCCGACGTGGCTAGAGCCGCTCCCGCCGCTAACGCTGCTATTGTTCTTGGAATTCTTACAAAAATAATTATTTTATAGACAGAATCAGCGCTGTTTTTATTTAACAGCGCTAAATATATACTTTTAAAAGATAACTTTGCCGATCCGAAAGCAATGCTTATAATTGCCATAGCAATAAGTAAAATCAAAAGAAAAATTATTGTTTTGGTTTTAGTTTTATTGCTCCTATTTACTTTCGTAGAGATCTTCGTACAAAATTTCATAAGATTCTGCCCATCTGTTATTCGGCTTATAATGGAAATGTTCTTTATCCAAAATATAAACGTGATTATTTTTTATTGCATTTATACCTTGCAAAGCTTCGTTTGAAAGTATACTTTTTTGGACTTCGTCAATAGCTGCACTTTCTTCCCCCATGGTAGAAATAAATATATAATCCGGATTAGCAATTATTATTTGCTCTATATTTAAGTTTTCAAGAAGCGAAGGATACACAGATGCTATATTTTGAGCTTTTAAGTCTTTAAGCATAGTACCTACCATATCATCGTCGCTTTTCGATTTTACGCCGGTAGCATAAGCTCTCAAATACAATATTGTGGGACCATTGCTTATATTATCCGTTTTGCTTATTATCTTATCTATCTTTTCCTTAATATCAAGCCCGTTTTTCTTATATAAATCTTTGCGGCCTATTATATCTGTAAGAATATTGAGCATATCTAAATAATCCGAAAAATGTTCCACTTTAAAAAACGCGCATGTAATGCCTGCCTTTTTTAAAGTCTCTGCCGCCTGCACATGAGAAGCAATATCTGATGATAAAATGACAAAATCAGGATTGAGACTGATTATTTTTTCTAAATTCGGCTCTTTTACCGTTCCGATTATTTCTATATCGTCTCCAAGATCCAGATTTCTTTCATTTATTGCATCATCTGTAGTTGCTATGACATTACCGCCTGCCAGCTGCCAGGTTTCTGTATAAGAACCTAAAAGCGATACAACACGCTGCGGATTTGAT
>JAAZOI010000172.1 GCA_012797825.1 Eubacteriaceae bacterium
AAAACATCTGAAACCTTTTCCCTTTAAGCCCCATTTTGCCTATAAACTTTCCTCCCGTACCCAATTCCTGCTCAATTTCCAAGAACCTGTTTCCTATTTCCCCTATAGCCTGCTCGCGCACGCTGCCGGCGTTAATGCCTACGCAGTAGTCCGCTATGTCAACGCCTTCTCCTCTGCTTTCGCACGGCATAATTCCGTATCCGTACTTATACGCAAGCTGAATCATTTCAAGCGCTTCGGTAATAGTTCCCACTTGATTTACTTTAAGCAGTACGCAGTTAGCCGCTCCCATAGACGCGCCGTGGGCAACCCTTTCTTTCATTGTAGTAAATAAATCGTCGCCTACAATCTGAATATCCAAAAGGCTTGTAAGCTCGGCGTGAGCTTCATAATCGTCTTCGTTAAACGGATCCTCAATGCATACAAACGGGAAGTTTTTAACTATTTTCTGATAATATTTCATCAGCTCTTCTTTCGTCATCTTTTTAGACGAGAATAAGCCTTTGTATACTTTTTCTTCCCTGTCAAAATAAGTGTCCGCGGCAACATCCATCTGTATGCCCGCTCTGCCTTCATAGCCCGCGTCCTGAATAACTTTCGCGCATATTTCCCAAAGCTCTTCGTCTGATTTAACAACGCCTCTGGGCACTACGAAAAAGTCGTGATCCGATTTTGTCGCGTCAGGATACAATTTCTGCATCTCTTTCTGCCAGAGTTCGTAAATTTCCCACGCCGCATAAGAGGCATCTGCGAATGTTTCAAAATCATAGCATAATATCGAATTGGTCGGTTTGGGATACGGCGTTGTGACTCCTCCGCCGTATCTCTTGTCGCCCATAAATACGCCTACTCCCGGAACAGGCAGATACATTGCGTTTGCTCCGCCGATATGACGGTACAGCGGTATGCCCAAAGACTTAGCTCCTGCTTTAAGCACCGCTGCCGATACTGCCGCTATTGCGTTGCCGCCGAGTTCTCCTTTAGCGTTGGGTACAATATTTATAAGGCTGTGGTCAATCTCGGCTTGCTTTGAAGCGTCAAGGCCGATAATCGCCGGACCTATTATTTCATTTACATTTTTAACGGCGCCCATAACGCCTTTGCCTTTCCATTTAGTTCCGCCGTCAAATGTGAATTTAACTTCATGCGTTCCTATGGAAATACCAGAGGTGCACATTCCCCTTCCTTCAGCCCCGTCCGCTGTTTTTACAATGGCTTCAATTCCTGGATGTCCTCTTTTTGTGTAAACTTGCTGCGCTCGCACAGATACTATTTTAGAATCTGACATATATCTCACTCCTTATACAAAAAACTTATATTTAATAAAATTTTATTTCATTATAAGCGTAACATTTAGGTCAAGCACGCTTATGCTTTGGGTTGCGTAAATTCCGTTTTTAAGCGCCCAGTGCACCGCTGATGTGTTGTGGCTCTTTAACCCCGCGCGTATATCAACATTTTGCTCTTTAGCCTCGGCTACCGTGTATCCGTCGACAATCGCGCCGGATAAGCATTTAGGCGCGTCATCCGCGATAAATCCGCCCGGTCCGTCCGTTCCGTCAGTATCGCAGGCCGCCATTATAATTTTTTCGCTGCCCGCTATTTTAAACACAGAGGCAAGCGCGTATTCCTGAGTTCTTCCTCCGACGCATTTTCCCTCGCCTACCGTTACCACCATTTCGCCTGTTGAAAACAACGCTACAGGCGGCACAAACGGAGTGTTATGCCTTTCGGAAGAAAGAGCCATTGTTCCGACAAACAGTCCCTGCTGACTCGCTTCGCACTGATGCGAATCCGTAAGCATCACCGCGTTATAGCCCAGCTCTTTTGCTTTCTCCATAGCCATAGGAACAGGGCCGATTTTATTGGGCATAATCCCAAATACTCTGAAGTCATTGAATGTTTTAAACTCGTCAAACTTAACAGTCTCATTATCCTCGGGTGCAAGCAATATGTAATCTTTTATTGACTTAGGACATTTATCCCACGCGTCCCAGTGTGTAAGTATATCAACCGCGTCTTTAAAATAAGAACTGTCCGGAAGAAAATGAAGCCAGATATTCTTAGACATAAAACTGTCGTATGTGTGCGGTGTAGGCGTATTGTAATCTGTATTAACATCAATCGCTACAATATGCACCATTTTCGCTGGCTGGAATTTTTTCGTAATTCTTCCGCTTTTCATTACGTCAATATGGTTGCGTATAGTGTTTAACTGTACTGTCGGTACGCCTTTTTCTATCTGCATCATATATGTAAGGTCTATTACGTCTTGTATGGATATTCCGTCTACGGGATATGTAAGCAGCGCGGAAACTCCGTTACCCGCTAATGTGAACACAAGGTCGTTTTCTGTTATGTCTTTTGTAAACTCAAGTATTTTTTTGCATCCCACAATACAGTTTTCATCGGGAGTCGGATGCGCCGCGTGCGTATAAGTTATTTTTTTAAGCTCATCTGTATCGTCTCCGTATTTGCATATAACATGTCCGCCTGTGAGATAATCGCCCAGCACTTCCTCAAAAGCAATAGCGATTCTTTGAATGCCTTTTCCCGCACCGACAACGTAAATTCTGTCAATTTCGTCCAGATTATACTCGGTTATGCCCGCTCTGGGGTCAGCGTTGCATTCAAAAAGCGGGTTTCCCACATACAGCGTTTTGCCCTCAATACGTATAAGTTTTTTCAAATTTACGTATGGGTCGCCTGCCTGCAGTCCCGCTTCCAAAATTTCAACCATGTCTTTACGTCCCTTAATATTGCCGTGAGATGTCAGCGTATCCGCGTTTTTAATTCTCATAATTATTACTACCTCTCAATTATTTAAATTAAAATAGTTAAACGTTTAATCGTATATTATATTTTATCATATAAAATGAGCATTTATAATATTGGATATAATAAAAGTTATTTTTCTGATATTAATATACCGATTAGACGTAAAGTGTGAAATTTGCGCTGAATATATAAGTAAAATAAATGGGGGTATGGATTAATTGCTATATAAAGCTATTAAAACATTGATTTAATTTTGTGATTGCGGCAAAAAGGAATAACGGGTATTATATATGAAGAAAATAAATATTAGTTGAGGTATTTATAAATGTCAAAATTTTATAAATTAAAAATCGATTTTATTGATGAAACTATTAGCGATAAATCAGAATTTTTATTTGAGTTTTTTGCTATTCTTTATAAAAATGGACAAATACATGAAGATTATAATATTGTTGAAAACGCTGCAAATTATATTGCTTTTGTTACCACCCCTGAAAGCAACTCACTTGACAAACAATATAATAGTAAATATTTAGATGATTATTCTGATAAGATATCAATCACGTCAGAATATATAGGAAACAACCTCAATACCGGCGAATACTGCAGCTGCGAGCAATCTTCTTGGTATATGCTATATACCGATTATACAAAAGACGAAAGCCCACTTGTTTGCGGTGATTGCGGTAGGCAAATTCCATTATATAAGGTACCATATATTATGGGAACAGATGAACATTTTGATATAGTTAGTTTGCAGAAAGTTTACAGAAGTATTGATCGTGCATGGATGTATTGTCTGTCAGACAGATTTACAAAAAATCAGTTAAGTAATCCTTCTTCTCAATTATCAAAAATCGCATTTAAAATATGCAACAGCCTTGAAGATGTTTTGAAAAAGCCTGTATATTATTTTTTATATCAACCTCAAAAATTACCGAAACAATGTCCAAAATGTGGTCAAGAGTGGCAAGATTCTAAAAGAAAAGAAACTGTAGATTTTATTTGCCATAATTGTAGAATAGCGGTAGATGACCCCTCCAATTAATCATAATTACCTAATTTGAATAACAAAAAATGTCTGTTTAAACTTAACATTTCAACGGACATTTTTACGCTTATACGAATTTTTAATTGACCTCTAAGATTTAGTCATAACTATTCTTCAAATCACTTAACAGCAGATTTTAACTGCTCAAATAGTTCATTTGTCTTTTGGGCGGTATCAGAATTTATATAAAACGTAATGTTATTATATACAAACTTTATAAATGGCGGAACACTTGTATCAACATACAGACGCGCTTTTACGCTACCTTCTAATGTAAATTCCCCTTTAAATACACTTCCTAACCCTGAACCGTTTGATTTATATGTTATCTGCGGAATTTTGTCTGTTAGTTCCAATCCCGTAATTTCTGATAGCTTAACTGTAGTACCGAATGAACCGCTTATTACAAAATTACCGTCTTTTATTTCGTAAGCAGATGATTTGCTGTCCCTGTTCATCATGAAAAACACACCTGCCGCAACAACGACTAATATAGCAATTCCTAATATCAAACTCTTTTTCATAATCTTTTAACTCCGATCATTAACTATACTTTTAATACTAAAGCATTAATAATTCCGTCAAAATTGTGATTAAATGCGTAATTTAATTATACATATATTTCCTTTTCATAATCAATATAAAAATAATATTTAAAATTACATTTTAAATATTATTAATTAAATATAAAAAGATGTTTAAAATATGCAAATCAGCAAATTCAAACACCTTAATTACTAAATTGATTATATACACAAATGTCAAATGAATATTTATTCCCATCTAAATCCAGCAGAAACATAATCTATCTGATTTTTTGTTGCCAAGTCTAATCACTATATCGAGGCTGAAAAACCTTGTGTGTATCTAAATCAATAAGAAAATGCGCCTCAATATTTTTATCATATGGCAATACTTCAAAGTTATATCTTACACAAAAAATTGAAACAAAATCTTTCTCGTTTACTTGTTTTAGAACGTCTTCCATTCGATTCTTCAATTGTCCCATTGATAATGACTCTCCAGAAATTAATATATTATCTAAATAACTTTCAATTTCAATTATCAACTCTAATGTTCCCTTTACTCCCACTCAATAGTTGACGGAGGTTTTGTGGTAATATCGTAAACTATCCTGTTAACGTGCTTTACTTCATTTACTATTCTTGTAGAAATGCTCTCGAGAACTTCGTGCGGTATTTTAGCCCAGTCACTAGTCATTCCATCCGTGCTTGTAACCGCCCTTAATGCTATAGTATAGTCATAAGTGCGCCCGTCTCCCATAACGCCTACGCTTCTGTTGCCCGGAAGCACCGCGAAATACTGCCATATTTCAGACTCAAGCCCTGCGTTTTTTATCTCATCGCGAAAAACATAATCCGCTTCTTTTAATATATCAAGTTTTTCCTGCGTTACTTCGCCTATTACCCTTATAGCAAGCCCCGGTCCGGGGAAAGGCTGCCTGTTTACAAGAAAATCAGGTATTCCAAGTTCTCTGCCTACAGCGCGCACTTCGTCTTTAAACAGCTCTCGCAAAGGCTCTATTAATTTGAAATTCAAATTCTTTGGAAGTCCGCCGACGTTATGGTGGCTTTTTATGACAGCGGCATCTTTTGTTCCGCTTTCTATAACATCAGGGTAAATTGTTCCCTGAAGCAGATATTCTATATTTTTAAGTTTATTTGCTTCTTCTTCAAATACGCGAATGAATTCTTCGCCTATAATTTTTCTTTTCTTTTCAGGCTCGGTTACGCCCGCAAGCTTGCCTAAGAATCTTTCCTGCGCGTTAACACGGATAAAATTCATATCAAAGCTGCCTTTGAATATTTTTTCAACTTCGTCGCCTTCATCTTTTCGAAGCAGCCCGTGGTCTACAAATATGCAGGTAAGGTTTTTCCCTATCGCCTTATGCATAAGCGTTGCCGCGACGGAGCTGTCAACTCCGCCCGAAAGAGCGCACAATACTTTTTTATCTCCGATAACGTTCTTAAGCTCTTTTATTTTTTCGGCAGTAAAGTTTTTCATGCTCCAGTTCATTTTAAGACCGCATACATTGGCAACAAAGTTTTTAAGCACCTGCACTCCGAACTTAGTGTGCGTAACTTCGGGGTGAAACTGCACTCCGTATATTTTTTTATCCGCGTTTTCCATCGCCGCCGCTGCGCATGACTGGGTTGAAGCTGTTATCTCAAATCCTTTCGGCAGCGTATGTACATAGTCCGTATGGCTCATCCAGCATGTGCTTTTTTCGTCCATATTTTCAAAAAGCAGACTTGTTTTTTTAGTAATCGTCAGCTCTTTTTTCCCGTACTCGCGAGTTTCCGGGCTTTTTACCTCTCCTCCGAATGCCTGCGCTATCAGCTGCATGCCGTAGCATATGCCGAGTATCGGTATGCCTGAAGAAAATATGCGCTCGTCGCATTTCGGAGCATTATCAACATACACGCTGTTAGGTCCGCCCGTAAAAACAATGCCTTTAGGATTTTTAGTTATAAATTTATCGTAATCTATATCGTACGGATATATTTCGCAATAAATGTTAAGCTCTCTTAATCTTCTTGCGATAAGCTGGTTATATTGTCCGCCGAAATCGAGTATTATTACTAATTCTTTATCCATTGTTTAGTAGTCGCTCCTGCTGTAATTAGACGCTTCTTTTACAAGCGATATGCCGTGAGGGTGGCTTTCCTGCAAAGACGCCATAGTAATTTTTATAAACTGAGTATCGTTAATAAGCTGTTCTATATTTTCAACTTCGCAATATCCCATTGCCGCTTTAAGCCCGCCTACAAGCTGGAATATTGTGTCGGCAAGAATTCCTTTATAAGGCACTCTGCCTTCTACGCCTTCAGGCACGAATTTCTTTTCGCCTTCTTGAAAATATCGGTCAGCGCTTCCGTCAGTTGCGCCCATAGCGCCTTCCGAACCCATACCGCGGTAACTTTTAAAGCTTCTTCCCTGATAAATAATAGTTTCTCCCGGGCTTTCGTCAGTACCAGCAAAAAGCGAGCCTATCATAACGCAGTTTGCTCCTGCGGCTATGGCTTTTGAAATATCTCCGGAGAATTTAATTCCGCCGTCTGCTATTATAGGAATATTATATTTTTTAGCAACTTCAAAGCAATCCATAATAGCCGTAATCTGCGGTATGCCTATACCTGCTATAATTCTGGTAGTGCATATGGAGCCCGGTCCCATTCCTACTTTAAGCGCGTCTGCTCCGGCTTTAATTAAATCTTCCGCGCCTTCTCCCGTAGCAATGTTGCCTGCTATTAAATCTATTTCGGGATATTCCGCTTTTATTCTTTTCACCATTTCAATTACATTTTTGCTGTGCCCGTGAGCTGTATCTACTACAAGAACATCAGCTTTTGCTTCAACTAACGCTTTTACTCTATCCATTGTGTCATGAGCGGTGCCGACAGTCGCGCCAACTCTTAATCTGCCGTGGCTGTCTTTTGCGCTGTTTGGGAATTTTATGGCTTTTTCTATATCTTTTGTTGTAATAAGCCCTTTTAAATTAAAGTCTTTATCAACAATAGGCAGTTTTTCTATTTTATATTTTTTAAGGATTTGCTCCGCATCCTCAATAGTAGTTCCTTCAGGCGCTGTAATGAGGTTGTCTTTTGTCATAGCGTCTTTGATTTTTTTCTTGGGGTCATCTTCAAAACGCAAGTCTCTGTTGGTAATTATGCCTACGAGTTTTGTTCCTTCAGTAATAGGAACGCCTGATATCTTATATCTTGCCGTTAAATTCAGGGCATCCTGAATAATATGCTCCGGGCTTAAGAAAAACGGATCTACTATAACTCCGTGTTCCGAACGTTTTACTTTGTCAACTTCAAGCGCCTGCTGCTGTATGCTCATGTTTTTATGAATTATTCCTATCCCGCCCTGACGCGCTATTGCTATGGCGAGTTTTGCTTCCGTTACCGTGTCCATTCCTGCGCTCATTATAGGAATATTAAGCTTTATATTTTTAGTCAGATAAGTTGTCGTATCAACGTCTTTTGGTATAATATTGCTTTTTCTCGGTATTATAAGTACATCATCGAATGTTAGGCCTTCTTTTAAAATTTTCATATCAACCACCTGTATAAAAATTAAATTGAATAATAGAGCATTTCATCTATTATATATTTTTTTATTCTTTCTTTTTTATGTAAATGTTCCAGATGAGCAAGCGCTTCGCCTGAGGCAAACCATTGCTGCTCTTTAGTGTATTTGCTCCACATATCCGCTTTTACACTCCAAGTCATTTTTGATGCTATCTGGTAAGCCGTCATATTTCTTTGCTCTTTGTTAAGTATATCAACAACCTCATCAAGCCTTGCTTTATGATGTTTTATTATTTCATCTATCCTTGCATATACATCAAAGTCATTGCTTCTGTGTCCGCAGAGAATTTGTTTTATATCCATTTTCTTTGCTTTTTCTAGGCTGTTAAGATAGCTTCCAAGCGAATAAAAGCCAGTTTCCCAAAAGGTAATATTAGGAGAAATGTTGCCCAGTATATGGTCTCCGCAAATCAGTATTTTTTTATCTTTATCATAAAGAGCTGTCTGCCCCGGGCTGTGACCTTTAAATAAAACAGCCTGGAAATTGTATTTGCCTACAATAAATTTATCGCCCTCATCAACTCTTATATAATCATTTCTTTTATAATTTCTGTTCTTTAAAAATTCAGCTTTAAATAATACATCTACATATTCACTCGGCATTCCGAAAAGCTTTGTCGCTAAATTAATATCCCTTCCGCCCTTATTGCCCGTTATTTTATTTTGCTCTTCTCTTCTTTCCAAATATTCTGCGTCTAATCTTCCCAAATATATATTTATATTTTCAATAGATTGAATCAAGCCTATGTGGTCGCCATGCATATGAGTTGCATAAAAATCGGTGTTTTCCATTGTGAAACCAAGCTCATCCATTGCTGTGTAAAACGCTTCTCTGCAAATTTCATTATTAAACCCGCTGTCAATAATTAAATTTCTGCCGCCTGCATCCGAACGAATAAAATAACTGTTTAATACTTTTAAAGGACTATTCGGCAAAGGAATCTCTACCAAATAAATGTTGTCTGCTGCTTCTTTATACATTTTTGCTCCGAATACATATTGATTATATTTTAAATTAATATATCTATTATATACACCTGCTTTGCTTAACACAATATAAAACTTATTTTATAATGTTTTATATTAAAAAATTTATTTTAATACATAATATTTTTTGTACATATTCCAAATTTTATATTATAATATTTGCTATATTAGTCTAATTAGGCAGGTAAATTAAATGAAATGTAATTTTTGTAAAAATGAAATAGAATCTAATATGCGGTTCTGTCCGTATTGCGGACAGCCTATTGCTCACAGCACCCCGCTTGATAAATATATGGATGATGAGCAAGCAGCTTCAAATAAACCCGCAGATAAATTTGATGATATTTTCAAAGCGCATGAACGCTCAAAATCAGAGGAAAGATCGCAAATAAATAAGCAAACAAATGAGCATTTAAGATCAGATGAAATAAGACGCAGCTCAAGAAATGCCGATGATTTTTATATGCCGAAAATATTTAATCCCGACAGCGTTGATGAAGTTTCATCAGATGATAATATGTATAGCGCTAATAAATCAAATAATGCTAAGCAGAACCTATCTTCTGACACACCTGATAAATTGTTCAATGGCGAAACTGAAGTTATAAAAACAAGAGGCAGATTTTCAGGCAGCCTGGATGATGATATAGATGATGACAGACCGCTTTATACCATATCGGATACTAACAGATACGAAAAAGATTTGGATTATGATAATTCATATTACGTACGAAGACCCAGAAGAAACAACCGTAAAATATTAATTATCGCAGGAGCGGTAGTACTTGCGCTTATACTTGCGGCTTTAGCTTACTTTTTTATCATAGGAAGCAAACCGCATCTGAAACAAAAAACAACTTCAATTGAAGCCGGAACGCAAGTAGATTTGCTTTCACTTGTAGAAATTGAAAACAGCAGCAAGTATGACGTCCAAGTAAAATCAGGTCAAATTGATAATATGGTTCCCGGTCAGTATAACGTAACATATACCGTTACCAACAAGAAAAACGATAAGACGGAAGATTTCGCGTTTATGTTCAACGTAGTTGATACTACCCCGCCTACCATAACAGCTCCGGATTCTATTACGGTATTTAAAAACACTCAGTTTGATATTCTGCAAAATGTCAGCGTTACCGATACCGTTGACGGCACAATTAATAATGCCAATATAACCATAACAGGAAATATCGACTCTACTACAAAAGGAACTTACCCTGTTACACTCACTGTAAGCGATAAAGCGGGAAACAAAGCTACAAAAGCTATAAATGTTATTATAGACGATCCTACTGCCTTCTTTAATTCAATTACCGGAGTATGGAAATTTGATAATGTAGAAGGGCAACAGCTGATTATTAAAAAAGACGGCAGCAAATACAAAATGTATGTAGGATTTGAAGGGAGCGAAGGTTACGGCGGTGAATTTACATTCAAAACAGTATCGTCCGACAGCAAAACCGCAACTCTGACTTGGTATGTTCAAGACGAAGAAGGCACAGTAACTCAGGAAGTCAAAATTGATACAGGCGCTCCGGGTGATAAGAAAATGAAAGTTGATATCGGACAAGGCTGGCAGAATCTCACATACCTTAAGAAAAACTAACAATAACAAATATCAATCCCTATTTATATAGGGATTTTTTATTTTGTTTAAAATTATTTAATAAAATAATATTGTTATAATTAAATTATTGTTATATTTTTTATCATAATAATAAGCATAGAGATTTAAAGCAATATAAAAAAAGACGGTATTTACCGTCTTTTTAATATTACTGTTTATCTTACATCATCGGCATTCCGCCGCCGCCCATAGGGGGCATAGGAGGATTATTTTCCTTAATATCAGCTACAGCCGCTTCCGTTGTAAGAAGCATAGCCGCTGCGCTTGCAGCATTCTGAAGCGCGCTTCTTGTTACTTTTGTCGGGTCGATTATACCTGCTTTAAACATATCAACATATTCAAATTTATATGCGTCAAAGCCTTTGCCTTTGTGTTCATGTCTTAATTTTTCTATAACAACCGAGCCTTCAATACCCGCGTTTGCAGAAATTTGTCTTATAGGTTCTTCAAGTGCTCTACGTATTATAGCAGCTCCGGTTTTTTCATCGCCATGCAGAGTTTCAACTAATTTTTCAACAGGTTCTATAGCTCCTATAAACGCGCTTCCGCCGCCTGCCACAACGCCTTCTTCAACTGCTGCTCTTGTAGCATTTAATGCGTCTTCTATGCGATATTTCTTTTCTTTAAGCTCTGTTTCGGTTGCCGCGCCCACGTTTATAACAGCAACGCCGCCCGAGAGTTTCGCAAGTCTTTCCTGAAGTTTTTCTTTGTCATAATCACTTGTTGTGACTTCGATTTCTGATTTAATTTGTTTTATTCTGTCAGCAACAGCTTGTTTGCTGCCTACGCCTTCAACAATTATTGTGCTGTCTTTTGTTACTCTTATCTGGCGGGCTTTGCCAAGTTCTGCAATGCCGGTATTTTTAAGCTCAAGACCCATTTCCTCGCTTATTACAGTTGCGCCTGTTAAAATAGCAATGTCTTTAAGCATTTCTTTTCTTCTATCGCCGAATCCCGGAGCTTTAACTGCAACGCAATTGAATACTCCTCTTAGTTTGTTCAGAATTAAAGTTGCTAAAGCTTCGTTTTCAACATCTTCCGCAACAATTAGTAATTTGCCGCCGTTTTGCATTACAACTTCAAGCACGGGAAGAATTTCCTGTATATTGGATATTTTCTTGTCTGTAAGAAGAATAAATATATCTTCATAAACAGCAACCATTTTTTCTGTATCAGTTACAAGATACGGAGAGAGATAACCTCTGTCAAATTCCATACCTTCCGTAAATTCAAGTTCAATGCCGACGGTTTTGCCTTCTTCTACTGTTATTACGCCGTCATTGCCTACTTTGTCCATAGCATCCGCAATTAATTTGCCTATTGCTTCATCGCCTGCGGAAATTGACGCAACCTGTGTTATGAATAACTTGTCATCTCCGCTTTGGCTTATGCTCTTTAAATGGTTAACAACAACATCTACAGCTTTTTCAATGCCTTTTTTAACAATCATCGGGTTTGCTCCCGCTGCTATGTTTTTAAGGCCTTCTCTTATTATCGACTGCGCAAGCAACGTGGCTGTTGTGGTTCCGTCGCCGGCTACATCGTTTGTTTTTGTAGCTACTTCTTTTACAAGCTGTGCTCCCATATTTTCATATGGATCTTCAAGCTCAATTTCCCTTGCTATTGTAACGCCGTCATTTGTGATAACGGGAGAGCCGAAGCTTCTTCCCAGCACTACATTTCTTCCCCTTGGTCCTAATGTAATTTTAACAGTATCTGCCAGTTTGTTAACACCAATTTCCAGCGATTTTCTGGCGTCTTCCGAAAATTTAATTTCTTTTGCCATAATTTATTCACTCCTCTACTATTCAGTTATTACAGCTAATATGTCATTTTGCTTAACTATAAGATATTCTTCGCCGTCAACTTTAATTTCCATACCCGAATATTTTGAATATATAACTCTGTCTCCGACTTTTAAATCAAGCGGAACTTTTTTGCCGTCTATAATTTCTCCTGAACCAACGGCAACTACAACAGCTTCCTGCGGTTTTTCCTTAGCGCTGTCGGGCAGCACTATCCCGCTTTTTGTCTTTTCTTCTTTTTCTTTTACTTTTAGTATAACTCTGTCTGATAACGGTTTTAAATTCACGGTTATATACCTCCTGTATTTAAAAAAATATTATTAACCAATTTATTAGCACTCACAATTATTGAGTGCTAATGATATTTTATTCATATAAAACTTATTAATCAACCATTATTTACCTTTATTTAGATTTATTTTCCATTATTTTAATAATATATCTAATTTCTTCTATGTTATACTCTTATATACTGCGTTTTCCTCGCGTTTTATAAGATTTTTATTTATTTTATCCTGAACGTAGTTATTTCTTAAATAATGGAACAAATACTGCTGCGCAAATCCGGTATTTTCTTTCCATTTTTCATACGCAAAATTTCTATATTCACTTTCATTCGCTTTGTTTGCGTTATAAAAATAATCAAGTCCGGCTTTTACCCATGTGTCAATAGGGCAGCTATTGTATCTTGATAACGAAAACAGCAGGATGCAATCTGCCACTTTCTCCCCTATTCCGCATATTTTTTTTAATTCCGCTCTTGCTGAATTATCTGTAAGTGAAGAAAGACTATTTAAATTAACTTCTTTTGAATATATTTTCCTTGCGGCGTCAATTACGCCTTTTGCTCTGAAACCGCATTTGCATTGCATTACATCCTCAGCGCATGAATCTTTTAATACGTCCGATGTCGGAAATGTATAATAGATATTGCCTTTATACTTGATTTCTTTGCCGTACAGCATACTTAAATGTTCTATCGTTTTTTTTATAGCCGGAATGTTTTTTTGAATTGATAAAATAAAGCTGATTGTAGTTTCCCACACATCTTGTTTTAATAGATGCATGCCGCTGCCGAAGGTTACTGATTTTTTTAGTATATCATCATAATTATATACATAATATTCAATTTGCGTATACTTATTATTTATATCTAAATAATTTTCAAAAAATGTTCTTTCAGGCTCATCCGCGTTGCAAACTCTGTAAGTTGAATCATCAAGCTTCAATATTTCATATACCTTATCTTTAACAACTCCGATATATGCATTATTGCTTGTTTTATTCCATCTGAAACATTGCCCGTTTAAAAAGGTGTTATCCAAACTGAAATTATCAATTTGCAAATCTATATAATTCATTTTTTTATTATCTTATCGATTGACGGATTGCCGTAACATTTTCTGCATACCGGTATATAGCTTTCACTGTCGCCTATATGAATTTGCTCACCCGTATATACAGGTTCTCCGTCTATTATTCTTAAAACCATTGTAGCTTTTTTGTTGCAAAACCAGCAGATTGTTTTTATTTCCTCAATTTTATCCGCATATATTAACAGCGCTTCGCTGCCTTCGAATAAATTATTCTGAAAATCGTTCTTAAGCCCATAAACTATTACGGGTATATCCATATAATCAACTATCTGAGTTAAGTCAAGCACCTGGGATTTTGTAAGAAAGTGACCTTCGTCTATTAAGATGCAATATAGTTTTTTGCCCGAAAACTGAATAATTTCTCTTATCTTGGTATTCTTATCAAACATTATCGCTTCTTTTTTTAAGCCTATTTTGCTTGATACATAGCCTTTTTCATATCTGTCATCAAGCATGGGAACAAATATTAACACATCTTTACCCTGTTCTTCGTAATTATGCGCAATCTTTATTATTTCTATAGATTTACCCGCGTTCGTGCTTGAATATCTGAAATACAACTGTGCCATATGTATACCTTATTTATTCGCTTTTCTCATTATTCTCAATTATTATCTGCGCAAGTTTTTCAAGCGATATACCTTTATTCATACTAAGGCTCTGCATTGCCTTATAAGCCTTATCAAGACTTATATTTTTATCGTCTGCAACTATTTCTTTCGCTTTTTCAATGAGAATTCTGTTTTTAAGTTTTGATTTAAGTTCCTCCAGCTCGTTTTGCAGCTTATATGTACGCCTGCTGCTGCGTACCGCGCTGAGTATTAACTGCTCAATTTCAAAATTGTTCAGCGGCATTGAAAAATAGCCGAAAATAATACCCTTTTTAATGTATTCATTAAGTTCATTGTAATTATTTGAAAATAAAATTGCCTCGACTGCCTGCTGTGTATTTTTAATTGTGTAAAGCAGCTGATAATTGCTTAATGATTTTGCATCATCATCCATAATAACCAAATTAACGTCCCTGCTTCTAATAGTTCTTAAAAAAGCTGAAAAATCGTCATTTAATGACATATAATTAATCCCATGTTTTATTAATATGGAATTTACCAGGTCAGCGCAAATTTTATTTGATATGCAAACTACCGCAAAATCTTCTATCATTATAACTCCAAAATAAACTTTGTTCGCTTAGGTGATATATTATAACATAATTTATTCGAATTTTGTTTAATTTATATCTTTATCGTATTTTAAAATGATATCAAGCATATCGTTATATATTTTAACAGCATTATAGCTGCTTTTACCTTCTTCAACTAAAACTGTCATGGCATATTTAGGGTTATCATACGGAAAATATCCCGTAAACCATCCGTGACAGCTTTTGTTATCCACATTTTCCGCCGTGCCGGTTTTACCCGCGGCGTATTTATTTACTGTTTTTGCGCCGCTTGCTGTGCCGCTTACGCATACCTGCCTTAATAAAACCTGCAAATCCTTGCATGTTTTCTCGCTGAATATAGTTTTTTCTTGATCTTCATTTTGTTGGATATTTTGTTTAAGCCCCATTATATTTATTTCTTTAACTAATACAGGCTCTTTAATTATTCCATTATTCGCAATTGCTGATATAATTTTATTTACAGTAATAGGCATAAGCTGAATGTCCCCCTGCCCTAACGCCGCGTTAAATGTTCCTTTTTGATTATATATTTTATCTGTTACAAAGTCATAAGAATAGTCATAATTTAATATAAAACTATTTTTTATAGGATTGTTATAAGTTCCGATATTTAGCTCCGCCATTTTATTCAGCGCCATATTGCCTGTAATATTACCGTTTTTGTCAGTGATATTCAGCATTTTATTAATTGCATAAAATGTGCTGTTGCATGAAACTGCAAATGCTTGAGGCAGCGTAATTTTGCCGTGCCCTCCATTTTTACATACCGTTTTTTCATTTCCGTCCAGCGTAACTTTTCCTGTGCAATTAAATGTGCTGTCCAGTTTTATAAGCCCCGCTTCAAGAGCGCAGCCTGCCGTTATAATCTTAAAGACGCTTCCCGGCTGATATGATATAACTGCCGAGTTCAAATAACTGCCTTTACTTGCAAGGACAAGAACTTCTCCGGTCTTAACATCACTTAAAACTAAAGCAATATTTTTATAACCTTTTTCATCTACGTATTTTTGAAGCAGCTTTTCTGCTTCGCTTTGAAGATTAGAATTAATCGTTAATGTAATCTGTGTATCTGCGGGGTCAGAGACGGATTTTATAAACGCATTGCCGGAAGATAGAATATTAGATCTGGCATCACGTATGCCCATAATATAAAATGGGTATTGAGACTGTGATAAAATATCGTTATATACTTTATTTAAACCGCTGACGCCTTTAACTGCGTTTGTTGTCGTGTCTTTATTATCAATTTTCACATCTCCAATAATATTTTTCGCAACAGACGGATCAATATAGTCTATATAATTAATATTATCAACACTTTTTACATTGCCGGTGATTTTTATTCCGTTTCTGTCAAGAAATATTCCACGAGGATAAACTGTCTTAACCACACCAAGCTGCTGATTTGCCATAGTAGTTGTAAGTTTGTTTGATACAAACAACATTCTGTATATCAACATTAAAATAAGTAAAATAAAAATAGAAAACAAAAATATTATAAAAATTTTTATGCGTTTGTTTTGCAATTCAATCATTTTTTAACCTGCAAATAATTATTTCACAATATTATTTGTAGTATTAAAATAATTATTTAATAAAAAAATTTTAAGACGCTTTTTTAAATGCCGATGGTGTTTTTCTCGCCCAGAGAAAATAAACTAAAAATGAGAATAAAAGAGCAAGTATCATAAATTTATACATATGCGAATAGCCAAACCATCTTACCAGATATCCGCTTATTACTCCGCCCAGTCCCATGCCTAAATCAAAAGCGCAGAGATAAGTGCTCGAAGCCGAACCTCTGCGTTCGGGCGGCGAGATGCGCATTGCCATTGCCTGCATTGTAGGCGCCATTCCTCCGAAACCTACTCCGAATAATAACGCAGAAACAATAAATATAAGCGGCGAAGATAGCTTCGCAAGCATTATTAATGAAACAGACATGCATATAACACCCGTATATACAATAGGCGCTTCCCCTTTTTTATCGGAAACTTTTCCGCTGACAATCCTTATAATTCCCGTACTTATTGCCATTACGGCAAAGAACAATCCACCTGAGCCAACCTGTATCTGTTCTGAATATACAGCAATAAATGTTGTAACAGCGCCGTACGGCATCAAAAACAGAAACATAACAGCCGATGCCGGCAAAGCGTCTTTATTTATTATATTTTTAAATATGGTTTTGATAGATGTTGACGCATGCTTTTTGTGTTTTGTCTCTTTTACTTTAATGTTAAAAGCTAATATTAGCGCTAAAGCGATAATGCACGCCGATGATAAAAACAAAACATTGAAACTGAATTTGTCCATAACAGTAAGACCGAGGAGCGGAGCTATGGATAATGATATTGTAGCGGTAAGACCGAAATACCCCATGCCTTCTCCGAATCTCTCTTTAGGTATTATGTCGCTTGCATTCGTATTAAGAGATGTCGTAGTGGACGCCCAAAAAATACCGTGAAATAATCTTAATAACAGAATCATAGCTATAATATTAATTGCGGAATATAAAACAGGCAGCACAACAAGCCCTGTAAGACCAAAAAACAAAAGTATTTTTCTGCTTTTATTATCTAAAACCCATCCGACAATAGGACGCATCAACAAAGAAGATACTGAAAACAGACCGCTGGCAACACCAGCTATTGCTTCATCTCCCCCCCAGATGCATAACAAAAAAAGGGAAAGTCGATACAAGCATTTGAAATCCTATAAACATTACAAGATTTACAACGCACATTAGTATAAAGTTTTTTGTCCATAACGTATTTTTTTCTGTTGCCATAAAATATGCATGTCCTCATTTTAAGTTGATTTACCAATTATAAAACATAAAATAAATATAAACAATACAATAATTATGTAAATAAAAAAAGCATGCTTAACGCATGCCTTTCTTGTTTAATTCATTATTTCTGTTCAGAAAGTACTTTGTAATTCTTATAGCGCTGTTTTGATTCGGCTTCCGCTTTTTTAAACAGTTCTTTGGCTTCTTGCGGGAATTCCAGTTCAAGCGATGTGTATCTTGTTTCGCTTCTTAAGAATTCTATAAAGTCATCTTTAGGTTCCTTGCTGTCAAGTACAAACGGAGTTTTGCCTTGATCTGCAAGAAGCGGATTATGTCTGTATAAATGCCAGTAACCTGCGTCAACCGCTTTCTTTTCCTGCTCGATGCTCTTATTCATGCCTGCTTTTATTCCGTGGTTAATGCAAGGAGCATAAGCTATTATTAAAGAAGGTCCGTCATAGCTTTCAGCTTCGCTTACCGCTTTTATAAATTGATTCATATCAGAGCCTATCGCAACCTGAGCAACATATACGTATCCGTAAGACATCGCCATCATGCCTAAATCTTTTTTCTTCGTTTTCTTTCCGCTTGCGGCAAATTTTGCAACCGAAGCTGTCGGTGTCGCTTTGGATGACTGACCGCCCGTATTTGAGTAAACTTCAGTGTCAAGCACCAATACATTTACATTTTCGCCGCTTGCAAGCACATGGTCAAGTCCGCCGTATCCTATGTCATATGCCCAGCCGTCGCCGCCGAATATCCATACACTCTTTTTGCCAAGATAATCTTTATTATCTTTTATAGCTTTAAACTGTTCTTTGCAATCTGATGCGCTGTTTTCCAATGCTAAAAATTCTGCTCCGGCTTCCTGGCTTATTTTCGCATCGTCAATATTTGCAAGCCATTTATCAGCGGCTTTTTTAAGTTCACCGTTTTTGGTATTCTGGGAAATATACTGCATGTTAGATTTTACTTGGCTTCTTATTTGTTTTACAGCAACAGCCATACCGAATCCGTATTCAGCGTTATCTTCGAACAAAGAATTTGCCCATGCCGGACCTTTGCCTTCCTGATTTTTTGTATAAGGCATACTAGGCGCGCTGGCGCCCCAGATTGACGTACATCCGGTAGCGTTGGCAACTATCATTCTATCGCCGCAGTATTGGGTTATATATTTAATATAAGGCGTTTCGCCGCAGCCGCCGCACGCACCGGAGAATTCGAGCAATGGTTTTGCAAACTGGCTGTTTTTAACGCTTGTTTTATCGAGGTCTTTGCTTTTATCTTTAAGACTAACCGCATAATCAAATTTACCTTGCTGTTCAAGCTGTGTATCCAATGGTTTCATAACAAGAGCTTTTTGTTTTGCAGGGCAAACTTCCGCGCAGCTTCCGCATCCCGTGCAATCCAAAGGAGATACCTGTATACGGTAATTATATCCGTCAAATTCTTTGCCTGAAGCTTTTATTACGTCAAAACCATAAGGTGCTTTATCAGCTTCGTCTTTAGTAAGAAGGAACGGACGGATTGATGCATGCGGGCATACAAAAGAGCACCTTCCGCATTGTATGCAGTTTTCGGCTATCCACTGCGGTACGTTTGCAGCAATGCCACGTTTCTCATATGCGCTTGTACCTGTGGGGAAAGTGCCGTCAACAACGTCTTTAAAAGCTGATACAGGCAAGCTGTCGCCTTTTTTAGCGCTTATAGGTCTTAAAATGTTTTTAATAAAGTCAGGTTCGCTCTTAGCGTTTGCATCTTTATCTTCAGCGTTCAGCCAATCTTTTTTAATTTCAACTTTTTTAAGAGATGTTATGCTTCGCTCAATTGCGTCCATATTCATCTTTATTATCTTATCGCCTTTTTTGCCGTAGTTTTTAATAACTTCATCTTTTAATAATTTAACAGCGTCATTAAAATCAATAACTTCGGCGAGCTTAAAGAATGCTGTCTGCATTATCATATTTGTTCTTCCGCCAAGGCCTATCTCTTCAGCAAGAGCCGTAGCGTCAATTATATAAAAGTTTATATCATTTTGGGCAATATATTTTTTAGTTTTTGCAGGAAGCTTAGAATCCAGTTCTTCAAGTTTCCATGTCGTATTTAATAAGAATGTCCCGCCTTTTTTAAGACCGTCAAGCAAGTCAAACTGGCTTACATAAGTCTGCAGAGAACATGAAATAAAGTCAGCCTGATTTATTAAATACGTGGATCTTATCGGAGTTTTGCCGAATCTCAAGTGAGATACTGTAACGCCGCCGCTTTTTTTGCTGTCATATTCAAAATAACCTTGAGCATACATATCTGTATTGTCGCCGATAATTTTAATAGCGCTTTTGTTTGCCCCGACTGTGCCGTCGCTGCCTAGTCCCCAGAACTTGCATCTTACTGTGCCTTTGCTTTCGGTTACTATCGTATTTTTGATTTCAAGCGATTTATTTGTTACATCGTCTACAATGCCTATTGTAAAATCATTTTTAGGATTGTCTGATTTTAAATTTTCATAAACCGCAAGTATTTGAGAAGGAGTAGTATCTTTAGAGCCAAGACCGTATCTGCCTCCTACTATAACAGGCGCATTTTTCTCATTGAAAAATACGGATTTTATGTCAAGATACAAAGCTTCTCCGGGCGCGCCGGGTTCTTTGCTTCTATCTAATACAGCAATTTTTTCAACAGTTTTCGGCAGTACTTTTAATAAATGTTTAACCGAAAACGGTCTGTATAATCTTACTTTTATAAGTCCTGTTTTATCGCCTTTTGCGTTTAAGTAATCCACTACTTCTTCAGCCGCTTCAACAACTGATCCAATTGCTATAATAATTTCTTTAGCGTCTGCTGCTCCATAGTATTCAAAAGGTTTATATTGTCTTTTTGTAATTTTCGCAAGCTCGTCCATATAATATTCAACCTTATCGGCAACATCTACATAGTATGAATTGCTTGCTTCTCTGCATTGGAAGAATATATCAGGGTTCTGCGCTGTTCCTTTTATTACAGGGCGCTCAGGATTAAGGCTTTTTTCCTTGAATCTTTTAACCGCGTCTTTGTCAACCAATTTAGCGAGATCATCGTATTCAATTACTTCAATTTTTTGAATTTCATGACTTGTTCTGAAACCGTCAAAAAAATGCACGAAGGGAATAGATGTTGATATCGCAGATAAATGCGCTATCGCCGCCATATCCATGCTTTCCTGCACGCTGCTTGATGCCAACAATGCAAAGCCTGTTTGTCTTGCAGCCATAATATCAGAGTGGTCGCCGAAAATACTAAGCGCATGCGCCGCTATTGCTCTGGCTGTTACATGAAAAACTCCCGGCAGCATTTCTCCGGCAATTTTATACATATTCGG
>JAAZOI010000173.1 GCA_012797825.1 Eubacteriaceae bacterium
CGTCACCTGTGCATATGTCAAATCTTACAGGTCCGCTTATATCTGTCTCAAGCAGGTTGCAGGTATATTATAATTCAAAGCGATTTTTAAATAATAAAATAAACCCCAGATATAAAGACGGTATTCTAATTCTTACAGGAGGCGGGGACGGCAGCGCCGACTGCGCCATCGCGGCAGCGGAGGTTATGTTCAAATTATTAAACGCCGCGCATCCTGAGCAAAACAATGTTTTTTCTTTAAATACAGATAATCTGCCTGCATGCCAAGATGCCCAAGCAATTAATAAAATTAAAAAAATTGCAAAGCGAATAAACGTAAAATCTTAAACATAACGATATTACTTTTTATTTTGTTGTTCGCTTACTCTGAATTTCACTATTTCTGTTATTAAATCATAAGGTATAGGTTTATTATAAGGAAACTGCACGGCGCCTTTTGAACTTTTATAACCCTCTAATTGCTCTTTAAATTTTTCTATTCCGCTCGGGGCAGGGTAAAACCCGATATGATTTTTCTGGGCGGCAAAATGCACCAAATTACCATTTAAGAAAAAAGTAGGCATACCGTAGCTTATTTTCTCCTTAGCCTCTGGAGCGGCTTTGCTTATAACATCTCTTATTTTCTGAAGTATTTGCGCTATATCAGCAGGAAACTGAACAATGTATTCATCAATTGTTTTAATATTATTTTCCATATTACTTCCTTTGCTCATTGCATAAAGTATAAATTCTGATTACATTATAATCAATTTTCTATGATATAATCTATACAATAATGTTTTTAAGGGATAATTTATGTTTTTTAAAGGTCTTAAATTCGGAATGCTTTTGCAGATTGCAATAGGGCCTGTATGTTTAATGGCGTTTAACGCTTCGTCAACGTACGGTCTTTTAATAACCGCGCCTTTTATTTTGGCGGTTACATTAGTTGACGCGGCATTTGTTGCGTTCTCATGCACATCTGTCGCGGCTATAATAAACAAGGCTATAGTAAAAAGAGCGATAAAAATTATTGGAAGCGCAGTACTCATATTATTTGGCGCTTATATTATTATTACATCTTTTGGCATACAGTTATCGCCATTGATACAATCGCAAAATATATCTGCAAAAAATCTGTTTGCGCAGGGAGTTATTATTACAGCGGCAAACCCGCTGACAATTGTTTTCTGGAGCGGAGTATTCGCCGCGCAAATTGCGCAAAATAATTGGGGAAAAAATCAGATTGTTTTGTTTGCGTCTGGATGTGTTGCCTCGACTTTGCTGTTTTTGACTCTTATAGCAATACTGGGCAATATGACGAAAAGTTTTCTTCCGCAGGAATTTATTAAAATATTAAACATTGCCGTAGGTATTGCGGTTATTATTTTCGGTATCAGATTTTTAACAAAAAAAGAAAGCGGAATTTCTAAACCGGATATATCCGAGATTAAATATTAATCCTGTTAATCCAGCCGTTCTTTATTAAAGCGTCAGTAATTTTTTTGCAATTTGAGGATCTTATTTCATAAATATAATTGCCCTCTATATAAATATTTAAAATCATGTCATTTATAACTTCAATTCCCTCAATCTCCGCTCTGTAAATATGGGCTTCCAGATACGGTTTTCTGTCTCTGCTGTGCAAATATATAAGACTATCGGTAAGGTATAAATAGCCGTTGCGCATTCTGCCGTAAAAGATAAAATATATATTTTCTTTCAGAAGTATATTTTCATCTATGAATAATTCTATATCACTGTATCTTCTGTCGGTTATGTAAAGGCATAACGGGTTTATAAACAGCATGCATAAGGCAAACAATAAAGATACAGTTAAAGCTTTTTTTATATCAAGAAAAAATATAGCAATAATAAATGCTGTAAAACCTTCTAAGATGCTTAGGAAAATGATGACTTTAGAAAAATATCTGTCCAATAACCCACCTCTTAATTTTTGTTATATTACATTATATTAATGGCAGGTTCCTTTTATATATTTATCGAGGTTTTAATAATTTTTATTTACGTACAAATTACACAATACTATTTTTAAAAATTATTGTTAAATTTACAAAAATATAATATTTTTTTAATATATAAAATATAAAATAAAAACAAACCGGATTATTAAGAATTAATATCAGACATTTATGATATAATAATAAAAATAATTTATGCCGGCGAATAAATTACTGTATTTATTAATACATATTTAATCGGGAGTATAGTTTAATGGATTCGTTTGAAAAAGATTATTTTTATAATTGCGCTGACGGAATAATAAATGCTGAAATATATCAGCAATTGGATGGTTTTATACAGCACGGAGAAACAACGGTGCTGCAGCATAGTGTTTCTGTAGCTTATTACAGCTATAAAATAGCAAAAAAGCTTAAGTTAAAATGTGATTTTGAAAGCCTTATAAGAGGGGCGCTGTTGCATGACTTTTTTTTGTATGATTGGCATGTATATGATAAGTCCCATAGGCTGCATGGTTTTAAACATGCAAAAACCGCGCTTAAAAACGCGGACATACATTTTAATTTGAATCATACTGAACGCGACATTATAGGAAAGCACATGTGGCCGTTAAATTTAAGACCGCCGCGATACAAAGAATCTTATCTTGTATGGACGGCGGATAAATACTGTTCATTAATTGAAACTACGCTTAGAATATTTAAATCAAAAAAACAATTTCCCCAAAAACTTGTATACGAACTTATCAAGCCTGATAAATAACGCTGTTTTCTTTATTTATATCCAAGATATTCACATCTCCTGCGTCTTCTTGCAGGAGCTTTTTAATTACGGAGTAATCATCCCAAAAATGCATGGGGACAAGTATGTCAGGCTTGATTTTTTCGATGAAATATCTTACCGAATAATCAAAAGCGCTTCCAAGCCTGGGGTCAGCAGGAACAAATGCTATATCTGTTTTAAACTTGCTGAGATTTTCAATATGGCGTTTATAATCAATCTCCATTATTTTGTTATACGATTCTCCGTCTTCTTTCCAGTGCCACCAGTTTAAATCGCCCGAGTGAAAAATTTTATATTTTTCTGTAACGACATAAAAAGAAACACCCATATCGGTGGAACCGAAAGTATTAAGCCTGAAATCTTCAAATTCATATTCCTTATATTCGGATACAACTATAACATTATCAGACTTATTATAATTTTTTATATCGTCGCTTAAAATATAAGTTGTGTTTTTATTATCCGAATAAGAAAAAATATCTTTTACATAATGGTCGCCGTGCGAGTGCGACGCGAAAAAATATACGCGCTTATTTATAAAATCTATAGGCGGGAAAGTTATATCGTCAAACAGTAAAACAAAATCGTCAAATTCTACAGCAAAACCGCTGTGTCGCAAATATGTTATTTTCATTTTTTTCTCCTTAGTTTAAATTTATCGGTTTATTATATCAGTATTTTCATATTTTAAAATGCTTTTAACTGTCGCAAATAATTTATTTTAAGTATATCACAATTTATCCGATATATTAAACATACCGCTTCCATAAAAACATTTTTTAATTATGCTATTGATTTATAGCGTCTTGCTAATGTAAAATAAATCGTATGTATTTATAAAGGAGAAGGAATTATGAAATCACGTAAAATTTTAGTTTTATTATTGACAGTTCTTTTTGTTTTTGTAACTTTCGCGGCATGCGGCCAGACAAGCAATGCAAGCGACCAATCATTAAAATACATTCAGGACAGAGACAAACTCATATTAGGTCTTGATGATGCTTTCCCGCCAATGGGCTTTAGAGATGACAA
>JAAZOI010000174.1 GCA_012797825.1 Eubacteriaceae bacterium
ACAATTTTCTTTAAATCGCTGTCGACAACATCGCCGATATAATTTTCACCTGAATTTACCAGATCCACTTTTTCTTTTTGTATGTCAAAACCTATAGTTTTAAATCCTGCTTTAGCTTTTTCCACTGCAAGGGGAAGTCCTACATATCCAAGGCCTACAACACCTACAATTATTTGTTTTTTTGAAATTTTGTTCAGTAATGTTTGCTTCATTATGTCTTAATCTATCTCCTTAACTAAATCATTTTCATCTTTTATATATTCTTTGCCGCAATGCTCGCATTTGGCATTATTGCTTTCAAATTTTATTTTTATTCCGCACTCGCATATATAGCCGATTTTCTTGGCGGGCGAACCCGCAACTGTCCAGTAGTCTGGCACGTCTTTCGTAACAACTGCGCCGGCTCCTACTAAAGCGTATTTACCTATGGTGCTTCCGCAAACTATAGTGCAGTTAGCTCCAAGGCTTGCTCCCTTTTTAATCAATGTTTGCTTGTATTCATCTTTTCTTTCAACAAATGCTCTTGGATTTATAACGTTTGTAAAAACGCAGGAAGGTCCCAAAAAAACATCGTCTTCACATACAACACCGGTATATACAGATACATTGTTCTGTATCTTTACTCCGTTTCCGAGTTTAACTCCGGGTGAGATAACCACATTCTGCCCGATATTACAGTTTTGGCCTATCTCGCTGTTGCTCATAATGTGAGAAAAATGCCATATTTTAGTGCCTTTTCCTATTTTGCACGGCTCATCTATATAACTTGACTCATGCGCAAAATATTCTTTTTCCATTTTCACTCCTCCAATAAAGCTTTAACTATATAATCCGCTTCATCCTTTGAAAGTTCCGGAAAAACAGGTATAGCAAACGTCCTGTGCGATAAATATTCCGCATTAGGCAAATCTCCTGCTTTATATCCAAGTGAATTATAACATTTTTGCAAATGAAGCGGAATAGGATAATAAATTCCTGTTCCTATACCCTTCTTTTCTAACTCAGTTATTATCGTTTCTCTATGTTCGGACTGCAATATATATTGATGATAAGCGTGTAAATTATTAGCTTCTTCTATCGGAGTTACATATTTACCCGAATTTTTTAATTTTTCTGTATAAAACACAGCGTTTTTTCTTCGTTTGCTTATATATTCATCAAGCTTTTTCAGTTTTATTCTAAGCATTGCAGCCTGAATTTCATCAAGTCTGGAATTATGACCAATTAGATAATTATAATATTTTTTTGCGTTGTATACCGTATTGTCCGATGCCGTGTCTTCTTCAACTTCTGCGCTTATATTATTTAAAAGGTTATATGCACGCTGTCCCATTTCACCGCTTCCGTGCACTCTTAACGCTTTACAAATTACGGCAAGTTCATCATTATAGGTAGTTATCATTCCGCCGTCGCCTGCGCACCCCAAATTTTTCGTAGGGAAAAACGAGAAACAAGCAATATCGCAAAGCGCGCCTGCTCTTTTGCCTTTATACACCGCTCCCGCTGCCTGGCATGCGTCTTCTATTACATAAAGATTATGCTTTTTAGCTATTTTATTGATTTCATCCATATCGGCGCAGAGGCCGAATATATGAACAGGCATTATCGCCTTTGTTTTGCTTGTAATTTTTTCTTCTATTTTAGTCGCGTCTATATTATATGTATCCAGGCATACATCTACAAAAACAGGAATAGCGCCTACAAAGCTTATCGCTTCCGCGGTTGCAAAAAATGTATAAGCAGTTGTTATAACTTCGTCTCCCTGCCCTATACCCATAGCTTTTAAGGCAATTACAAGCGCGTCAGTTCCGTTTCCTACTGATATTGCATGTTTTACTCCTATATATTGAGCAAATTCGCTCTCGAAACTTTTTACATTCGGCCCCATTATATAAGCGCCGCTTGACACTACATTAATTACAGCTTCGTCTGTTTCTTTTTTTATTTCTTCATATTGTTTCTGCAAATCTAATAACTGAATTCTCATAATAAACCTCTTTATCTGATATTTTCTATAATGCTTATCAATTTATCCGTCAATATTTCATAATCAAAGTCTTTCGCTAAATAAAGTGCATTATCGCAAAGCGCCGTGTATTCTTCGTTCGAAGCATTATACACCTTTAAAATAGTTTTTGCAATTTCAGAGGGAGTTTGATCTTTAGAAATCAGCCCTGCATTGTTTTTCTCAATAATATCATATTCTGAATTAACTGTAGACAATATCGGTCTGCCGCTTGCAAGATAATCAAACAGCTTATTGCCGCTGCTCCCAAAACGCATCAGCGGAGTCTGCATCCAATGATATAAATTTAAATCTGCTTTTGATAAAATATACGGGATATATTTTTTCTCAACTCTTCCTTTAAATACTACATTACCTATATTTTCATCGCAGCATCGTTTAATTAAATCATCCTTCTCACTGCCGTCACCATATATAATAAAGATTATATCTTTGTAATTTTCATTCTGCAAATATTCTGCTGTACTAATTATCGTACTTAAATTATTGACTTTTCTTATAGAACCTGTATATATTATTTTAAATTTATCTGCATTATTTAAATCATCATCATTAATTATATAATTTTCCTTATTATAATTAAATTCATTTATATCAATGCCGTTATTTATATTATATATCTTTTTTAAATCCACAGCCTTGTCCCATCGTTTTTCAATAATATAATCTTTGCCGCCTTCCATAGTAAAAATCAAAGCGTCAGATTTTTTGTATATCCATTTTTCAAGCCTGAATAAAATTTTAATGACAGGATTATTTTTTGATATTTTATTATAGGATATAATGGATTCCGGCCATAAGTCTCTTATTTCGGTTATGCACGGAACGTGAAATTTCCGCGCTATTTTTATTGACTTAAATGCCGTAAAAATGTCAGGCGATGAAGTGTAAATAATATCAGGCCTGTTAAATTTTTTTACAGTCTTTCCTAAATTCTTTGGAAACTCAAGCAAATTTTTAATTCTTGCTAAACCGTTATTCGTATAGTTGCCCGATTTTATAAAAGTATATTTCATCCCGTCTATTTCAATTTCATTATAAAGAGAATTATCTTTTATCACGTTAATATTAGTGTTGTGTATCTTGCTTGAGGTAAATAATTTTACTTCATATCCTTTTTGTATAAGATATTTTGAAAAATAAGTATGCCGTACAAGCCCGCCCATTGAGGGAGGTATGGCATAATGATTTATTATCCAAATATTTTTTTTCATTTATATTTTCCTTTAAATGCTGTAACTCTGATTATTTATTAATAGAAAAAATTGTTTTCAGCATTAAGCTTATGTCATAAAGCAAAGAAATGTTTTTCATATAATTTAAATTCAGCTCAATTTTTTTAGGCATTATTTCTTCTATATATGTTTTTTCCGGGCAGCTGCTTTTTGCGAGTATTTCGCTCTCATCTTTATATTTTATAGACGCTTCCTCTGTAATCCCGGGTCTTACTTTTAATATGCTTTTTTGTTTGCTGTCAT
>JAAZOI010000175.1 GCA_012797825.1 Eubacteriaceae bacterium
CTTCATGATTTTGCAAAACGCAATAAAAACATAAAAGACGCTTATTTTATAGGCAGAGGACTTGATTATTACGTCTGTTTAGAGGGTTCTTTAAAACTGAAAGAAATATCCTACATTCATTCCGAAGCGGCTGCCGCGGGCGAACTCAAGCACGGTCCTATAGCATTGCTTGATAAAAACACGCTTGTAATTGCTCTGCTTACCCAGGATGCGTTGTTTGAAAAAACTTTAAGCAACATAAAAGAGGTAAAGTCGCGCGGAGCTTATGTTATGGCGTTTAGCAAGCATTCGGGGAGCATGATAGAAAATGAAGTTGACGAGATAATATATATTCCCGAAATAGACGATGATGTCGCTCCTATTTTAGCAGTAATTTGTCTGCAATTATTAAGCTACTATTTTGCTTTTGAAAGAGGCTGTGATATAGATAAACCGAGAAATCTTGCAAAATCTGTAACTGTTGAATAAAGAGGTGTAATAATGAAGGATGCCGTAAAAGAATTTTTATATCTGCCCCAAGGGTTAAGCGAAGAAGAAAAAGCGCTGCAGCATTATAACTGCGCTGAAATCATACTTCACGCCGTTAATAAAAAATACAATTTAAACTTAAGCGATGATGCTCTAAATGCCATTATCCCTTTCGGCGGAGGAATGGCAAGCCGCAGAACATGCGGAATAATTTCAGGCGGAATTGCATCAATAGGAGTTATGTTCGGAGGTCAAAAACCATTCGACCAGACAAAAGTAAGGCAGATTGCAAATGAATATTTGGAATGGTTTGTAAAATATTACGGCAGCGATCAATGCCCTTACATTATTATGATGAAAGCTGATGCCGACCCCACGATTAAATGCAAACCAATAATAGAGCAATGCTGCATAGAGCTTGAGAAAATTATAGATAAATATAAATAATTCATAAGGCAGGTATGTTGTTTACATATCTGCCGCTTTATTATTTTAAATATGAGGTGATAATATGAAATATTTAATTGTAGGTACAGGCGGCATAGGTGGAAGCCTCGGAGCGTTTCTTGCACGTGCAGGAAAAGATGTAACGTTTATCGCAAGAGGCGAACATTTACAGCAGATAAAGCAAAACGGGCTTAAAGTATCATCCGATATTTTCGGCGACTTTGTTATAGATAATGTGTCTGCCGTGACCGAAGAAGAATACATAGGCAAAACTGATGTAATATTCGTCTGCGTAAAAGGTTACGCTCTTAATGGAATAAAAGATTTGCTTATAAAAGCAAGCATACCTTCAACAGTTATTATACCTATCTTAAACGGACTTAATATCGGCGATAAAATAGAAAAAATGATAGGTAAAGATAAAACTGTTTTAGACGGTTGTTTGTATCTGCACGGCTACATACAAAACCCGGGAGAAATAAAACAAATAGGAACGAGCAATAAAATATTGTTCGGCATACGAAAAGAACGCAAAGCTGATATTAATATTTTAAAGCAAATACAGGACGATTTGACTGATGCAGGAATGAACGCAGTAATATCCGATAATATCGAGTGCGATATATATAAAAAATTTGCATGTAACGCATCATTCGGTGTCTGCGGAGCCTACTATGGCATAAAAACCGGTGATATGCAGCATGATGGAATTTATAGAAACACGGCAATTGAACTTCTAAAAGAGCTTGATACACTTGCAACCGCTCAGGGCGTTGAATTTGATGAAGATTTAACAGAAGCCAGCCTTCGGTTTATAGATAATTTTTCGCCTGACGCTAAATCTTCTTTTCAACGGGATATTGAA
>JAAZOI010000176.1 GCA_012797825.1 Eubacteriaceae bacterium
ACATATACTGCCTCGGAGAATGGGGAGTTACGGGCAGGACTATATTTGATAAGGAGCTTATCGCGCAAAGACTGCGGGAGGTGGGCGGCTTTAAGACGTACCGCTTTGATTACACTATGAGCAACGACATATACACTATGGAGCCTCGCATTACGGATATAAGGCTTACCGAGGACAAGAGCGGATACATACGGTTATACAAAAAGCCCCAAAAAGAGCAGTTTTACGTGATAGGCGCGGACACTGCGGGAGAGGGCAGCGATGAGTTTTGCGGACAGGTAATTGATAATACGACGCTTGAACAGACTGCCGTTTTGAACCATAAGTTTGACGCGCATGAGTTCTGCGACCAGATATACTGTTTGGGGATGTATTACAACTGCGCGCTTTTAAGCGTGGAGACTAACGCCGGCGGTACGTTTATTGTGGAGAGACTGGCAAGACTTGGTTATCCGAATTTGTATGTCAGAGAAAGGCAGGATACGTACCTTGAGAAGTATGTGCGTTCGTACGGGTTTAACACAAACACGGCTACGAGAAAACCGCTTGTTGACAATTTAGTTGAAGCGCTGAGCACAAAAGAGGGGATAGAGACGATTAATGATAAGAAAACGCTTGAGCAGATGCTTACTTTTGTGAGAAATGAGCGCGGAAAGCCCGAAGCGCAGGCAGGGGCGCACGACGACCACATAATGGCGCTGGGAATCGCGCATTATACGCGCCATCAGCAGAAGGTATACATTAAGCGCAAGCCGGACAGCATAAGCAGCGGAAGTTTTGATGAGGTAAATAAAAAAGGTTCGCTGGGAAGCGGAGAAAGCCTTGAGGTTATATGATATATGGTAAGCAGGCAGAGGGTTTGGATAGGTGTGATATATTTGAGGGCTTGGATAGGTCTGATTTGTTTTATTGCAGATATAAGAGGGTTTGGATAGGTCTGATAATATTTGCAGTAGATTGGGAGGAGTTAGGATAGGTATGATATATTTGTCGGTAAGTATAATAAGGTTTGGATAAAACAAATTTGTTTTGATTTATTATAGATATGAGAGGGTTTGGATAGGTCAGATAATATTTGCAGTAGAATATAAGGGCTTGGATAGGTCGCAATATTGTTGACGGAATATAGCAGTAAGATGTCTATTGAAATTTTTATCGGATATTTAGGGTTATTATCAATCAAATGATATTTAACGGATGAAGATAGATACATCGTTAATTACAAATTAAGACGGTACGCAAGGCGGAACGACACAGGGGTCGTTCCCTACAATTTTAGGCAGAAGCAGGCAGCGGGTTTGGATAGGTCAGATTTGCATGACTTTAATTCTATAAGGGTTTGGATAGGTTTGATAATATTTGCAGTAGAATATAAGGGTTTGGATAGGTATGATATGATTTTTTCTAGATATGAGAGGGCTTGGATAGGTCTATAGTAAAACGAACAAAACAAAAAAGGCCATCTTGCAAACGAAAGCCTTAAATTATCTAATATATTATGATTAAATATAGTGTATTTTATAACAACATCATATATTGTATTCGTAAAATCTTAATATTTTATTAATTTTTAAAAAAAATATAAAATAAAGCCAGAAAATACTGGCATTATTTTAAAAAAGTGATAAAATAGGTGTTGCATAAAATCCGCGGGGGGATAAATATACTCTCTTAAAAACGGAAAAACAGAGTTTTATCCCCTCGTCTCCCTCTCAGATCGCTCTGTCAGCGTAGGATGGCTTTAACAGAGAGAGATGAGATATAAAAAACCACTTTCAAAGGGAAAAAGTGAATGTGTTGATTCTCATCACAATCAGACAGGTTAATTTTAATTATAAAGAGTTGTTTGCAATAATCAACTCTTTTATTTTGCCCCAAAATGGGCCTGATTTTAAAAAGAAGCAATTGGAGCAAAAAACGTCATAAACGATTACATAAAATGCCTGTAAACAGTTACATTGCAATAAAAAATAACCTAAAAATTGTTCATATATATATAATTCGCTTTGAAACTGCACATATAAAAGGTTACTTTTTTAACAACATTCTTAATATTTGCTTAATTTTCAGCAAAGAAAAAGGCAGAGCCGAGGTATTGAATGTGATGAGATGAAACAATACATTGATATGATACTCTGCCGATTTAAGAATTGGAACAGAAAGGGATTGTTTTTCTGTTATGGTTACAGTATACGCGGTATTGGAAAAATTATGCACGAAGAAGTATTTTTTGGAAAAAAATAAGAAAATGTTGTATATGTGTGCCATTAAAAAGAATTATAAGAGGGTTTTGATAGGTCTATTTATTATTGGTAAGTATAAGACGGTTCGGATAGGTCTGATATATTTGCAGTAAAATATAAGGGTTTGGATAGGTCTGATAAAAAAAATAATTAGCAGGCATAAGTCAGATATTAAGCAGACGGAAGTTTATTGCAACAGTTATTTATTGTTATAAGTCAAAACGGTATTAAGCGGATGAAGTTAAAGCTTGCGATAATTACATAATAGGGTTAGACGTTGGAGTGCGGGCGAACACAGTTCGCCCCTACGGTGCATGAAGGAGCATGGAGATGGTGCGGATAGATCTAAAATATTTGCA
>JAAZOI010000177.1 GCA_012797825.1 Eubacteriaceae bacterium
AAATGTAAATGATGATGAAGTTTCGGTTAGAATTAAGCCTTCTTATACTCTGCTGCATGTTCTTAGAGATGAGCTCGGCCTTACGGGAGCAAAACCGGGATGTGAAAACGGAGACTGCGGCGCATGTACTGTACTGATTGACGGATGGCCTATAAAGTCATGCCTTATGCTTGCTGCTGAAGCGATTGGGCATAAAATTGTTACTGTAGAAGGACTTAAAAACGCTCCAATACAAAAAGCGTTTGTGGAAAACTGGGGTTTTCAATGCGGTTACTGCACATCGGGATTTTTAATGGTATGCCATGCACTCAAAAATATTCATCCTGACGCAAATGATTATGTAATTTCCGAGTGGCTTGATTCCAACCTTTGCAGATGCACGGGATATGATGAGATTAAAAATGCGGTAAAAGCGGTTTTAGAAGGTACAATTTAAAGTATGACATAATCTATAATATTGAATTTGTCAATAATTTCAAACAGGCATTCGTAACGTACAACTGTGTAAATATCTTTATCTGTTTTTAGAAGTTTATTAAATATTTCATGAAATCCTCCACCAGCTAGCTCAATAGGACCCAGCTCATCTAAAAATGCAGGGTTAAAGTTTTTGACAAAAATATCCTCTGCAAATTTTAAAGCAGAGCGTGAGAAAGAGTAATTTTTATATTGATATGCTTCATCCCAATTTTCAGGAATATATTTCGTTATATATGAAAATGGTATTTTTGCTTTCGTTGCAAGCCGTATAATTTCCTGCCCTTTATATAACGAGCCGTCAAAGATTTTCTTCATATAAAACCCGTCGCCTTTCTGAAGCTTATCATATATTGATGCCAGATGAGTTGATTTGCCCGAATTAACAGGGCCTGTAATAATGTATATCATTTTAATAAAACCTTATTTTTTACATATTCGTAATCATCCATTGTATCAATGTCGTATAATACTCCGATGTCATCAGTGTCAATTACCGTATTAGGATTATTTTGTATGAAATCTCGCAGATTTAAATATTTACCGCTCATTATTTCGCATGTGTATCTGTCCGATAATAAAACCGGATGACCATATTTACCGTTATATGAAGGTATTACAATATCCGCTTTGATTAAAAGCATTTTATACAGAGTTTCTTGTTTTATTAAGGGAAAGTCGCCGGGGGTAATAAATATTTTTTCTGCATTTGCATGCATAAGCCCTTGTTTAACCGATGAAAACATTCCGCTGTCATAAAAAGGATTAAATACAAGATTTACTTTATTATAATGTTTTAATACGGGTTTTAACTCATCAATGCGAAATCCACCGACTACTATTATATTTGAACAGATATCGTAAAAACTGTTTATGCAGTTTTCAATAACTGTTTTTGAGTTAAGCTCTAGCAAGAGTTTATTTGTATTTGCCCTGCTTGAATATCCTGCGGCAAGTATAACAACTTGAATGTCCATTTTTTATTCCTTTTTTAAATATATTTATAAATTTTATTCGATTAATAGAAAGAATATTAACAAGCCGCTAAAACAGTTCAAGTAATCTATGCATATAATGCATAGCGGATAGTTTATATGCCGATAATTTAAAATAAAAGAAGGGTTAAATTGAAGATAACACAAAAAAAGGCAAAAGAAATTATTGATAATGAAGAGGTAATAATACTTGATGTCAGGACAAAAGATGAGTATGCTCAAGGCCATATAAAAAACGCTGTATTAATACCTGATTTCGAGATTAAAGATAAAGCAGAAAAAATTATTAAAGATAAAAGCAAGAAAATACTCGTCTACTGTCAGAGCGGGATAAGAAGCAGCGCTGCAGAAAAGTTGCTGATTTATATGGGATATGATAATGTTTATGATTTCGGAGGCATTAATACCTGGCCGTACGGAACGGTTTAGTAATAATATTTTTTTGAAATAAAAAGTTTATAATATAATTTAAATTAATCCCAAAATAAAAAAGGAAGTTAATGATGAGCAAAGTTTACGAATTTGAAGCAGTAATAAAAAAAGTTGACGGAATTGACGGGGCATATATTGAAATACCGTTTGATGTTAAGGAAGAATTTAAAAAGGGCCGAGTGCCTGTATGCGCGACATTTGACGGTGAAGCATATGAAGGAAGCATTGTGAAAATGGGAACACCGTGCCATATTCTCGGGATAAGAAAAGATATCAGGGCAAAAATTAACAAACAGCCCGGTGACAGCGTAATGGTGACAATAAAAGAACGCCAAAAGGATATATAATTGTTAGTATTTAAACTCGCGGTTTGGATAAAATAATAAAAATACAAACCGGGAGGAGCTGAGGATAATTTTTATAAAATATTTATTTCCGCCTACTGCTAAAAGAGTCTCGTACAATACAGATCCTGACTTGAATTCAGAGATAAGAAACCAAACTCTAGAGAATATTAATAAATACAAGGACTGCACTTGCAACGCTTTATCCGATAAAATAGACAGTCTGAATTCCGAATGGGATGTTGAAAGAATGATTGAAGTCAAAGCGGCTATGTTAATTATAATGACGACATATCTGGGAATGAAACACTGCAAAGCATGGTTCTTTTTATCAAGCGTTATTTCTATGTTTTTACTCTCACATGCGCTTCAGGGTTGGTGCCCTCCTGTGCCGCTCCTGCGAAAATTAGGGGTAAGGACTTCTGAAGAAATTTATAATGAAAAAACGGCGCTTAAAATGCTTAGGGGAGACTTTGATATTAACAATAAAAACGAGGCGGAAGAAATTTTAAAGGCTGCGGAAAAGCAGTAAAATAAATAAAAATTGCTGTTTATTAAACGGCAATTTTTTTATTTATGTATTATAATATTTTTAGTCTTAATAAGGAAATTTACATATGAAAAAGGAAAGAAACAATATCTTTGGAATTCAAAGAAATCTTTTTTTTACTGGAATTACAAGCTTTTTTACTGATACTACCACAAAAATGATATATTCCGTTATGCCGTTATTTCTGCTTTCTTTGGGTGCGGGAAAGACTGAGATTTCTTTAATTGAAGGCATAGCCGAAAGTACGGCTTCTTTATTAAAAGCTGTCTCCGGGTGGTGGGGCGATAAGATAGGCAGAAACAAGCCTTTTATGATTATCGGTTATGCTTTTACCGCTGTGCTTTCGCCTTTGTTTGCTTTTGTGTATTCTCCCTTGCAGGTTTTGATAATAAGGTTTACTGAAAGGGTAGGCAAAGGCATACGTACAGCGCCGAGAGACAGTCTGGTTGCCGCGTCGAGTGAAAAAGGCAAAAGAGGCAGAGGGTTCGGATTCCATAAAGCCATGGATAACTGCGGAGCTATAGCAGGTCCGCTTATAGCTTTTGCGATACTTTCGGCTTTTCCTTCCGATTATAGGAGAGTGTTTTTATTCGCCGCGATACCCGGGATACTTGGTATAGCGACATTAATTATATTTGTTAAAGAAGCTAAAAAAAACAAAGAGTCGCTTCCGAATAAAATCTCTGCAAGAGATTTTCCTAAAAGATACTATTTTTTTCTTTTTATAATTTTTATATTTACATTGGGAAATTCCACTGACGCGCTGCTGCTTATAAAGGCTAGCGATGTGGGGATAGCAAATGAGTTTATACCCATAATGTATTTGATATTCAATTCAGTTTCGGTGGTGTTTTCCATTCCTGCCGGGGTTTTATCGGATAAGATAGGAAGGGAAAAGCTGATACTATTCGGCTATCTGTTATATTCTTCAATATATTTTGCATTCGGCAAATCAAGTACAGGTGCTGCCGTTATTTTGTTATTCGCTTTATACGGGCTTTACAGCGCGGCTACAGACGGAGTGCAAAAAGCGCTTGTATCGGATATTATTCAGGACAATAAAAGAGGCACAGCTTTAGGGATATATAATTGCATAATCGGGGTAACGCTGCTGCCCGCAAGCGTTATTGCGGGAGCGTTATATGAAAAAATAAATTACAGCGCGCCGTTTTATTTCGGTTCGGCTATGGCGTTCGCGGCGTTTTTATTAATGGCGTTGTTTTACATAATCAATAAAAATAAGCTAATAAATTAAAGTTTATAATGTTTAAGCAATGGCATATAGCTATTGCCTTTTTTATTAACAGAAATCATATTGACATTTATCTATATGGTGCATATAATGATATATAGATATTTATCTATATGATTGATAAATTTCAATGTGAGGTGTTAAGATATGGATTATAAAGAATACGCAAATATTTTTAAAGCATTGTCAGATGAAACGCGTCTTAAGATAATAGAAATGCTTAAAGACGGCGAGGAAAAGTGCGCATGTGACTTGCTTGAAAACTTTAAAATAACACAGCCGACTCTTTCATATCATATGAAAATGTTAAGCGATTGCGGATTAGTCAACGCAAGGCGTGACGGCGCATGGATGAGGTATACTTTAAACAAAGATACAATTAGCGCTCTGCGCGGATATTTTAATGCTATTAACATAAGAGAAGACATGAAAAAAAGCATTAATTGCGACTGTTAAAAAAGGAGACATAAATATATGATTATTTTTCACTGGTTAAATGATCAGCTGCTGAAAATGCAGTGGCTGTCCGAACTGATAAAATATTTAGTGCAAAATGTATTCGGGCTTGATTTAAATTCAAGGCTCGGCGGAAGCATACATTTTTATATTTACGATGTCATTAAAATATTTATACTTTTATCTGTTTTGATTTTCGCTATTTCGTATATACAAAGCTATTTCCCGCCAGAACGAACAAAAAAAATGCTTGGAGGAATGAGGGGAATTTGGGCAAATACTTTGGGCGCGCTGCTTGGAACGGTAACGCCTTTCTGCTCGTGTTCGTCTATCCCGCTGTTCATAGGTTTTACCAACGCGGGGCTGCCGATAGGGGTAACATTTTCTTTTCTGATATCTTCGCCACTGGTAGATTTGGCTTCAGTATTACTTCTTGCAAGTATATTCAATTGGAAAATAGCTATAGCTTATGTAGTTGTGGGATTAATACTTGCAATAATAGGAGGCACTATAATAAGCAAAGCGAAGCTTGAAAAATACGTTGAGCCGTTTGTATATAACAATAAAGTAACGGAGCTTGCACAGGCTGAGCTTACAAAAAAGGACAGAGTTATTTTTGCGAAAGAGCAGGTTTTGCAAATTATAAAAAAAGTGTGGCTGTATATATTAATAGGAGTAGGAATAGGAGCGGCAATACACAACTGGATTCCGCAGGATATAATATCCGCAGTACTCGGTCAAGATAAATGGTATTCGGTTTTAATCGCCACAGGTGTCGGAGTGCCGATGTATGCCGATATATTCGGAACGCTGCCTATTGCGGAGGCGCTTGTACTTAAAGGAGTGGGTCTTGGAACCGCGCTGTCGTTTATGATGGCTGTAACTGCATTATCGCTTCCGTCGCTGATACTTTTAAAAAGAGTAGTAAAAACAAAACTGCTTATTATTTTTACTGCGATTGTTACAGCGGGGATACTGATTATCGGGTATGCATTTAATGCTTTCGCACAATTTTTAATGTAATAAATTATTAATATTTAAGGAGATAAAAAATGGTTATCAAAGTTTTAGGATCTGGATGCAAAAACTGCATAATGCTAGAAAAAAATACAGTAGAAGCAGTTAATGAAATGAAAATTGATGCCGTGGTAGAAAAAGTCAATGACTTAAATAAGATCATGGAATACGGCATAATGACAACACCGGCTATAGTCATTGACGAGAAAGTGGTATCTTACGGAAAAGTATTAAAACCAAAAGACATTATTAAACTCATAGAAAAGGAGATTAAATAAATGGCAGAATGTTCATGCGGATGCTCAAACGATTGCTGCAAGCCTGCTTACGAAAATAAAAAAATAAAAATTGATTTTTTGTACTTGGATTTGGATGTATGTGAAAGGTGTCAAAGCACAGATGACAGCCTTGGGCAGGCAATAGGGGATGTATCGGCTGTGCTTAAAGCCGCGGGTTATGATATAACGGTTAACAAAATCCATATAGCGACAAAAGAACTTGCTATGAAATATGAATTTATAAGCTCGCCTACCATACGTATAAACGGAAAAGATATAGCGCTTGAATTAAAAGAATCAAACTGCAAGGATTGCGGGGATTTGTGCGGCGACAGCGTTGACTGCAGAGTATGGGTATATGAGGGAAGCGAATATACATCGCCTCCCAAAGAAATGATAATTAACGCGATTTTGCGTGAAGTATATAATCCCGGCTCTTATGGCAAAAAGGAAGAATATAAGATGCCTGAAAATCTTGAGATTTTTTTTAAAGCAAGGCAATAAATATTGATTGAGTTTATAAACCCCGTCCTTATGCACTATCAGGCATATAAGATTTTATTTTAAATATATTTGTATGAAGGGGGGATTTATATGAGTTTTTTTAAAAATTTGTTTAAAAAGAACAAAGAAGAACAAATAATTAATGAAGTTTGTGAAGAAAAAGAAGAAATAGTAGAAGCGGACATAATAGAAGAAGCAGAAGTTTTAGAAGATGAAGTTATAGAAGAAGCTAAAGAAGATGAAACGGCGGTTGAGCCTGAAACATCAGACGAGCAATAGTATTAAGAATTATACAAAGCAATTTAATTATGGATCATACATAATTAAAACTAAAAACCATTATTCTTAATAATGGTTTTTATAATTGTTATAATAAAAGATAGGTAAATTAAGATAAAATATGAGCAATAAGATAAAGGTTGCATTTATATGCGTTCACAATTCATGCCGTTCGCAGATAGCGGAAGCTTTAGGAAAATATTTAGCAAGCGATGTTTTTGAAAGTTATTCGGCAGGTACGGAAGTAAAACCAAATATAAACAAAGACGCTGTTCGCTTATTAAAAAAATTGTATAATATAGACATGGAAAAGACGCAATATTCAAAGCTGCTTACAGATATTCCGCCTGTCGATATTGTCATAACAATGGGATGCAATGTGGCCTGTCCGAGCTTGCCATGCAAATATAGATATGACTGGGGACTTGAAGATCCTACAGGGAAGAACGATGAAGAATTCAAAAAAGTTATTATACAGATAGAAAACAATATAATAAAATTAAAACGTGATATTTTAGACGGTAAAATAAAATAAATATCGGGTGTAAGTAATGATAATAGGAACAGCGACAATAAAACTTGATATACCTTTCGCTCATTCACTTAAAGATAAAAGAATGGTCGTTAAAAGCGTAATATCAAAAGTGCAGAATAAGTTTAAAATATCAATCGCGGAAACTGATGAGATGGATACTATACAAACGGCGGTGATAAGTTTTATTTGCATTGCGGCAAACGCCGCGCTTGCTGACAGCATTACGGAAAATGTAATATCTTATATAGAGGACAATACCGACGCTGAGGTTATACTTTTAAGCAGGGAGAATATTATACAATGATTAGTCAATCAGATATAAAAATCAGAGAAATGGTAATCGATGATTATGAAAGTGTATATAAGCTGTGGTCGGAAACCGAAGGGATGTGTATGCGTAACGTTGACGACTCGTATGAAGGCATTAATAAAT
>JAAZOI010000178.1 GCA_012797825.1 Eubacteriaceae bacterium
ACAAGATCCAAAACAAGCATGCCCGCTTTTTTAGCCATTCTCATACGTTCGGCTCTTACCGCGGCTACTGTTCCGTTGCCTGGAAGCCCCAGACCGAGTATTTCCATCATGCAAGCCATTGAGTTTGCCGTAAACATCCCCGGGCACGAGCCTATACCAGAGCAGATTTCATTTTCGTATTGTTTAAATTCGTCTTCAGTTATTTCGCCGTTTTTTAATTTTGCTAATGATTCAACAGGTCCCATATCATTAAGCTTATTACGGAATTTGCCTTGAAGCATTGGTCCTCCCGTTATTATTACGGTAGGAATGTTTACCCTCAGCGCTCCTATTACCATTCCGGGAATTATTTTATCGCAGCTGGCAACCAATACAAGTCCGTCACAGCCGTGCGCTCTTGCCATTGTTTCAACTGAATTAGCTATTAACTCCCTGCTTGGAAGTGAATATTTCATTTCGGGCGTGCCCATGCATATGCCGTCGCATATAGAAATAGTCTCAAACATTACAGGCGTGCCTCCGGCCATTCTTACACCGTCCATGACTGCTTGGCCTATTTTATCAAGATTAGAATGTCCGGGGAAGATGTTTGTGTAAGAGTTAGCAACTCCTATAAACGGTCTGTTAATTTCTTCGTCAGTAAAGCCTGCGGCTTTTATTAGTGAACGTGCCGTTGTCCTTCTGAGTCCTTTTTTTATGGTATCGCTTATGTATGTTTTATTTGACATTAATTTATCCTCCATAATTAAATTATCTTTTTAATCAAATGCTTAGATTTTCATCTAAGCATTTGAATTTATACTGAATCTGAAATATAAAATCAATTGTAAAATTAAAAAGTAAATGATTTATCTGTAATTATGAAGCTTGTTCTGCTTCAGCTCTGTTATCCATACCCGGAGGTAACTGTCCTTGTTTTTCTAGTTTTCTGTATTTTATAAGGTTATTAATTCCAAGAACAAGCATTGGTAATAACCAGATAACTACTGTAATATATCCTGTATATGTATAGCCTTTTGATATTATTGCTATCAAACCGAATTGAGATATTGCCCATACTATTATTAAAAATCCGCCGGATATTATTGTGTTTTTAAGTTTGTCATTTTCCATTTTCTTTAAAACTACCTGTCTGAGTCTTGTCTGTAATACCAATACAAATCCTACCAATGTTGTAATGAGCGCAAGGAAAAGCAATATTGGATAAGCAATATTAAAGAACGGTAAATTTAATAATTTTATAATATAAACTGTCGGAAGTAATTTTGCGTTCGGGTCTGTTGCAACAGTAGGCATTCCGCCTAACAACAATGTGCATACGCCCATCAGCATTAGTGAATTTAATATTATACCGAATATGGCAGCTCCTTTAGACTCTTGTTTATATCTTATTCCTACTGCCGCTGAACATGCTACTGTCCAAACGCCTACCTGGAATGCAAAATACGTAAGCCCTCCTTTAAACGCAGTGCTATAATCTGTATACATAACTCTATTTGAGATTTGGTTAGCTATAACATCCCAGTTTCTGGCTATGCCTACTCCGCAGATTATAACAATTAACGCAATCATTGCAACTGTTAGAGCGGTACCCGTTACACGAACTACTTTGGCGCCGAATATAACTGTAACAACAGTCAACACAAGCATTACTGTTCTGCCCGCAAAATCACTCAACCCAAGATATTGATGTAAAAGCACTCCACCTGCCGCTAGGCAAGCCGCCGGGGCGAGCATGAGTGTTAGAAAAGTGATTATGTCATAAATTTTACCTAAAACAAAATCTGCCGGAACGGTTGCTTTATCATAAATGTCTCTATACGAGTATTTCTGGTTTAATCTACAATGTTCAAGCATGAACCAAATGCCGATTCCTACTAACGTCATAGAGAGTGCCGGCATAAATACTCCTAACCAACCATGTCTTACAAAGTAAAACAATTCTTGTGTTCCGGATGCAAACCCGGGTCCGCAGTGCGCAGAAAACCAGACTGATGCTATACCAATCGAAAGCGAATTAAATAATTTACCTTTTTTAAGCTTCATAATATCCTCCATTAAATATTTTTTTTGAGATTAAATGTTTTTAAATTGCAGATTCAGTTTTTAACTTTTTTCACTGTATTTTAAATCTACTCTTTGCTTAC
>JAAZOI010000179.1 GCA_012797825.1 Eubacteriaceae bacterium
CAGCTTGTAAGCTGAAAATCTTTGTCTGTCTTTATGTTTTGCATAAACTCAAGCGCTTCTTTAAGCGTAAGTATATCTGCGAAAAGACTAACTTCAATCATTCCGTCAAACCCGACTTTTTTAAGCGCGCTTCTAAGTTTCCCGGGAGTTACCTCTTCACTGAATTGTCCGAGGAATGCAGGCGCAACCAGCGCGTATATAAACCTGTCTTTATTTTGTATCTCTTTTAATACCGCTATTGTGTCTTTGCTTGCGGCTAAATTCTGCGCTTTGCAGTTATCAATGCAGAAAGAACATCCCGTGCATTTATCGGCGTTTATTTTGTTTACACCCTCATCGGTTTTCTCTACGGCGTCAAACGGGCAGTTTTTTGCGCATGCCTCTTTCTGCTCATCCGTGCATTCGCATTTTCCAATATGCCAAATTAAAGGATGTTTTTTCGGATGCAATAAACAATCAAGATGTCCTTTGTCGTAATCGCAGTATTCTTTCTCATCAAATTCTTTTTTATCTACGGCGTCTTTAACAAGCTTATGATACAATTCGTAAAAGGTTGTCATCTATCTTCACCCTTATTAATTATATTTATGACTGTAGTATACCAAGAAAGAGCACTTAATGTACTCTTTCTTTATGCTAATTTATCTGTTATCTATTTTTTCTGGATATAAATCGTGCGTTTGCAGTCTGCTTTGCGCAAAGTCTTCCCATTTCGTCCCATATCTGCCCCAATTGCAGTACGGATCTATTGATATTCCGCCTCTGGGCATAAACTTGCCCCACACTTCAATGTATTTAGGCTCAATTGCCTTAATAATATCCTTCATAATAATATTCACGCAGTCCTCATGAAAAGCTCCGTGGTTGCGGAAACTGAATAAATAAAGCTTGAGCGATTTACTTTCAATCATCAGCTTGTCGGGTATATATGATATATATATAGCCGCGAAATCCGGCTGCCCTGTTATAGGACATAGACTTGTGAATTCAGGACAGTTGAACTTAACAAAATAATCGTTCTCGTAATGCTTATTTTCAAAAGTCTCTAAAATATCAGCGTTGTATTCAAATTCGTATTTAACGTCCTTATTTCCCAGAAGCGTAATTGACTTATCTTCTTTTTCTGTTTTCATTTTAATCTTTCCTTATATTTCTCTAAATATTTTATTATTATTACTCCTATTATTGCGGGTATTACCTGCCCTATTCCTACGCTTATCACAAGCGCAAGATACGGAATGTTGAGCAAATACGAAAGCCATATCGGCACAAGCAGTGTCGGCACGACTAATATGGGCAGCGCCGCTAAGTAGATATTGACTTTTCTTAAATAATAACATAAAGACGCTGTTATAAGCCCTGCTATAAGCCCCCCTATCATGTCAGGCGGCCCCAGCCCTCCCATTAATGTATTGCTTAAAAAATTCGCTAGTCCCAAAGGAACTATTAGGAAAGGATAAACTGCCGCCATTGCGTAAAAACTTGTTGCTATTCTTACCTGATACTGACCGAACGCGAAGCTTTGCGTTAAATACATAATTACTATATAAATAGCAATAACAAGCCCTGATATTGTAATTTTTTTTACTGATATTTTATTTTGCATAAAAATACTCCTTATTATTAAAAGGAGTTCGCGCCACGTAAACAAAAATGCAAATAAATAAAAATGACGCCCAGGCGTCATAAAATACTACCTAGTTTTGTTTATAGACAGGATGGCTTTTCGAACTGTCTTTTGTTTTTTTATATTATACTAATTATTTATATTAAATGCAAGCGTCTGACTTACTTTTATTTTGCAATAAGCATTGCCTCTTCCTGCCAGTCTTTGCATACGTCTACCCATTCTATATAGTTTGAGTATTTTTCAAGTTCGGCAATTGTCAGCTCAATTGCGCTGTTAGCGCTTCCGCAAGCAGGAAATACGGTATCAAAGCGTCTAAGCGACTCATCAAGATATATAGCTACTCCTTCGTTTACCCCGAACGGACATACGCCGCCTACGGCATGTCCTATAATTTCCGCTGCTCCATCGGGACTTAACATTCTGGCTTTTGTGCGAAACTTTGCTTTATATTTCGCGTTGTCAATCTTGGCGTCTCCCGCTGTTACAATAAGCACTCCTTTATTGTCAATATCAAATGATAATGTTTTTGCTATTCTGCATCCCTCACAGCCCAGAGCTTTTGCCGCAAGCTCCACAGTTGCGCTCGATACGTCAAACTGCAGTATTTTATCTTCCATTCCGAACTTTAAAAAATATTGTCTTACTTTTTCTATTGACATTTGCTTTTCTC
>JAAZOI010000180.1 GCA_012797825.1 Eubacteriaceae bacterium
ACAGACGGAGCCAAGAAGGGGATTGAAGCGGCATTTGCAATATTCGGGTTAACTGATGTAAATTACAAAGAGAATGGCACAAATTACACAGTAACAGCCAAGACAAGCAAAAATGTTGATATCAGTTATGATATTCAATACGACAAAAGCACAGACTCTATTAAGATTAAATACATAGAAGGCACTACAGATGAAATGTATTTTGAATCTGTCAGAATCAGCGGCGGATATGGCTTTATATATCAGAGCAATTCAGATGGAAGTAACGGAAAATACTATGTTGTAAAAGGTATAATTTATGATACGGGTAACGGAATATTCGCCACTGGCGATTTAAGCGCTAAACTGGATTCCGTATATCAAAATTCGTCAGTATTCACAAATGATTTTGTAAAGCAAGGTCTTGCTAATACATACGAAGTAAAAGACGGAAAATGCTACGTTTTATATGACGGTAAAAACTACGAATATGAAGCAGGCGCAGGCGAAAGCAAATAAAAATTCAGATTAAAAAAGGTTGTTTTAACAACCTTTTTTTAATGCGCGAAATATTAAATTCTTATTTATTTTTAATCAAAATACGATTTGGGTATTATATCTATGCAAAGCTCTGGATATAAAACAAAGTCTTTTAGAATAGCAGCAACTCTTGCTTTAGCTTGAGTTTTCGCTTTTTCGTCTGTGATATATTTTGCTTTGCTTTTTTCGCCTTTCTTCTCGCCTGTTTGTATGACGGCAGGAGCAGTATTTGTTAATACAAGCTTAATTATACCTGCAATTTCTTTCATCTCGTTAACACCCATTCCGAGCGTAGTTACGGCCGGAGTGCCTATTCTTATACCGCTGGTATACCATGGGCCGTTTTTATCAAACGGAAGCACGTTTCTGTTTAATGTAATACCGCAGTCTCTGAGTGCGCTTTCGGCTTGTCTGCCTGTCAAACCAAATGTTGCAGAAACATCAGCTAAAAGCAGATGATTATCAGTTCCGCCGGTAATGACTTCAATGCCTTCATTTATTAAGGCTTCTGATAACGACTGAGAGTTTTCTACTATTTTACGCGCATAGTCTTTAAAATCAGGGCTTTGCGCTTCTTTTAAAGCAATCGCTTTAGCCGCCATAACATGAGGTAGGGGACCGCCTATAACGGAAGGACAGCCTTTATCTATCCAAGGGGCAAATTCTTTACTGCATAATATTAAACCGCCTCTGGGGCCGCGTAATGTTTTATGAGTTGTTGTAGTTACTATGTGGGCGTAAGGTAAAGGGTTATATTCTCCTGTAAAAACGCCTCCAGCGACAAGTCCTGCAAAATGGGACATGTCAACCATGAATACGGCGCCTACTTCGTCTGCGAGTTCACGCATTTTTGCAAAATTTAGTTTTCTGGGATAAGACGAGTAACCTGCTAAGAATATAAGAGGTTTGATTTTGTGAAGCTGCTCTCTAAGCTCGTCCATGTCAATAAGCAAGGTGTTTTTATTTACCGAATAATTATAAACATCAAAAAGCAGACCTGACAAATTTTGGCGATAACCGTGAGTAAGATGACCGCCTGAATAATAATCTAACGCAAACAGTTTTTGCGAGAAAAATTCTTTCTTAGCCTTGAGCCATTCTTCTTTGCTTGCAAGAGCTGACGTTGTTTTAAATTCGTCCATTAAAGGCTGCTGTATTTTTGCGGAAAGTACAGCGATAAAAGCAATCAGATTGGCATCAGAGCCTGAATGAGGCTGAATATAAGCATGTTCTGCGCCGAACAACTCACATGCACGATTAGATGCTTCTGTTTCAATATCATCTATATTTTCGCAGCCTGCATAAAATCTGTATTTCGGATATCCTTCTGCGTATTTATCTGTAAGGAGGTTTCCCTGAGCCAGCTGAACTGCAAGAGATGAAAAGTTTTCGCTTGCTATTAATTTTAGATTGCTTGATTGGTCGCGAAACTCTCTGAGTATTGATTTCGCTAAATTGGGGTATGAATTATAAACTACATCAATACCTGCGTAAAAAGAAACGGCGGCATGATTTAAATTATTTTTGTCTGTTTGATTTAAGTATAATGATAGCAAACTGTCTTGATTCATTAAATTTATGTTACCTCCTACAAAAAAACAGACCATTCTGAGCAGCCAGTCAGACGGTCAGCGCTTCTTTATTCATTTAATAGGTTATATGCGGCAGAATCCACTTTTGTTACTCAATTCTATTTTATTTATACTATCAATTTGTTATACATTTGTCAATATTATATAAAAATATTTACATTATATGATGACTACTTAATTTTAATATATTCACATTTTTTATTCAACTTAAAAGTGGAGAAAAATAGTATTAATATATAGATTTTATTCTAAGTTTATTTTACTGTTGTTATATATTGCAATTTTTATTTTATCACGCTATTTTTCTCAGCCTGTTTTTTATATGCGCCTTCTTTTAACAGCGTGTAGATTATTGAACAAACAGGTACTCCCAAGAGTATTCCCACAACTCCGAAAAGGCCCCCGCCTACTACTATTGCAAGTAAAACCCATATAGCAGGCAGACCGACTTTGTTTCCTACAACTTTGGGATAAATAAAATTATTTTCAAGCTGCTGTACAATGATTATGAACACTATAAACCATAAAGCTTTTATCGGTGATATCATAAACAGTAAGAATACACTGGGGACAGCTCCTATAAAAGCTCCGATTACCGGGATGATACTGGTTACAGCTATCATTACACTGATTAAAAGAGCGTATTCAAAACGAAATATACTCATGCCGATAAAACACATACATCCTAAAACTAAGGCTTCAAATAATTGCCCCGATACAAAATTATTAAAAGTATTAAATGTGAGATGAGCTATTTCTTTAATTTTTGCATTAATTTTATTCGGTACGTATGCATCTAGTAACGTATTGGTTTGACGCGATAATTTATCTGAGCTTGAAGAAACATAAACAGAAACTATTATACTTATAAAAATGTTTAAAAGAGCAACTGCAAAACCAGCAGTCATGCTTATTAGCTTTGTCAACAGCTGGCTTGCAATATTAGATAACTGCTGCATATTATTTTGAATTATTTTGTTTAAATCAACCAGGGAAAAATTTTGAAGGTTTAATATACTAACTATATTATTGAACAACTTTTCAATATTTGAGCTATAGCTTTGTATATTATTAATAAACAAGCTTATGCTGTCTGAAAATTGCGGTAATATAAATGAAATGATTAAGACCACAAAACCTATAAAAAGCATATAGGTAATAAATACAGATAAAGCTAAACTTATTTTTTTATTATTTTTAAATTTTTTAAAAATTTTTTCAAATAAATTTTTTAAAAATTTTATTGGTTTATTCAAAATAAAAGCAATTACAAACCCCCAGATAAATGGTTTGATATAAGAAAAAAAAGTTGAAAACCATTGGGAGACTACATCAAATTTAACAACAATAACTGTAAGCAACAGTGTATATGTTATTAAAATTAATACAGATTTAAACATTTTTTTATCCATATTTACCTCATGCACATTAAATATCTATGATATTATAGTAACTTATTATAACATTTTATTTGACATATTAATATAATGTTTTTATCAACATGTAATTTCGTATTTTTATTATAAAAAAAGTGAAAAAGATAAAAATAATATTGACAAAGGAGAGTATAACTGGTATATTAGTAAAGCTCCCAAAACGAGGGAGACAGTCTTTAGGGGCTGTTGTTCATTGAAAAGAAGAGAAAAAGAATAAAAACCAAACAGAGATTCCAAGAGTTAAAAATTATTAG
>JAAZOI010000181.1 GCA_012797825.1 Eubacteriaceae bacterium
GAATAAAAGAAGTTAAAAAATAATTAATTAAAAACACTAAGTATAAGGAGCACGACAAAAACGTGCTCTTTTGTTTTTATAAAATTATTGATAACTTTAATATATCGGTTTTAAAAAACACCCGTCTTTATTTATCTGCAAAAATTATGTTCATAAATGACTTAAATATTAAGTTGAATGTATTTACGAAAAGAATAAATAAAAAAATGAGACTAAGTACAGCAAGATATCAACGTATCAAATTATTATTTATTATAATAACTATTCAAAAGTTATTCAATAATTGATATATTTTACAAATATAGAATTTATATCATAAACAAATATTCACTTAACCACTTTGTGGACAACATTTGAAATTTATGTTAATATTAATTTGTGATTACTTTCTTAATTATCTTTCAAGTGCATTCGTAAACTATTATTAATCAAAGGGGAGCAGAATAAAATTATGAAATATGTATGCTTAAATTGCGGACAGTTAAATGACGAGGCCAATATTACATGTGACAGCTGCGAAGAAACTCTAATAAAAGATGCTGAATACGAGCAAAAATGTAAAGAGTTAAAAGATTACGAAAAATATAAAAATAATGCATTCAATATAATTATTTCAATAGTTATGTCGTTTATTTTGTATCTTGGCGTTAAATGGCTGCTTAAAACTATAACTACTTCTTTTGCCACGCTCGCTATGTCTGCTGACGCGATAAAATATGCTTCACTTGGCGTTGTGGCTTTATTTGTTATTTTCGCGGTTATACCCACTATATTAAAGACAGTAAAATTAAGAAGAAAATACGGCTGGACAAATAAAACGTTGGGAGCTGTAGATAAGCAAATGCAGTTATTAAATAAAGCCTCAGCGCAGGAAGAAAAATAAATTTTATGAAAGGAAAAACTCATGAAATATTTTGATGAGCTATATGAAGGTGAAATAATAATAACAGCGGCACGCACAATGACAGAGACTGACGTTGTGATGTTTGCGGCGACTACGGGTGATTACAACCCCGTGCATACTGATGCGGAATATATGAAAAAAAGCCAGTACGGACAGCGAATAGTTCACGGTCTTTTGGGACTTTCTGTAAGCCAGGGACTGCTTTTCAGAACGGGAATACTTGACGGAAGCGCAATAGCTTTTGCGGGCATTGATGAGCTTAGATTTACCGCTCCCATAAAAATTGGCGATACAATTCACGGAGAGGTAACGGTTGCCAAACTTGCTGCGAGCAAAAGCAAACCCGACAGGGGAATAGTCTACTTTGATTATAAGCTTGTTAACCAAAACGGAGAAATTGTGCAGACATCCATACAGAAAATTATGCTTATGAAAAAACCTGTTTAAACTTATTTAAATATAGAAAATTAATGTTACAAAAAACTCTGTAAAACTACAGGGTTTTTATATTTTAATAAGTAAAAATTGTGTTATTATAAAATCTTTTTTATCTTTGAAGAATTTTATATTATATTATGAAATATTATGTCGGCTGAAATATAGTGAAATTTATTATAAATAATATTAAAATTTATTTATATTTTATTTTTACGAGGTGTTATATGGATTTACTTACTAAAACTTTTATAGTTATTTTTATTTTACTGGTATTTGCTGTAACTGCAGGCATAGTAATTGCAAAAAACCGAAAAATAAAAACGCATCAGGAAGAAATACATATTCAAATTATACAGGAAAGCCTGTTTGACAGACTGATTAATCTCAAAAAACAGCGCGATGAAGGAGTGCTTACACAAAAAGAATACGAAGATATGAAAAACAAATGTCTGGGTATAATTTAATCTACATACCGATACCGCGCAGAATGCGCGGTTTTTTTATATGCAGATAGCAATATGTTTTATGCCTGCATATTATAAAAAAGGGATAATTTAAAGCTGTGGTTTAAAAAGCATTATAATTTAATTCGGAGGAAAAGTTAATGGCAAGAATTCCCCAGTCATGCCCGGAAGCGTTTTTTGGAAGATATACGGTTATACCGGGCGACACATTTTATAATATCGCGCAGATGGTAAGAGTAAGATTTGAAGCATTGGCTGCCAATAATCCTCATATATCAGACCCTAATGTAATATATCCGGGTGATGTATTATGCGTTCCCGGTTTTGTTCACTATCCGTGCTGTTATATTTTAAATGCTGAAGGGCGCGTGCCGTTTGGAACGGGAGGTACAGTTTATATAGGGTTTGCTCCTCAAGGAGGACAGTCAGTCAGTTTTTCTGCTACGCTGCCCAAGCCTAGTGCGTTTGGAGACTTCAACAGTTATACAGGTGAAATTATTATTCCA
>JAAZOI010000182.1 GCA_012797825.1 Eubacteriaceae bacterium
AGAATGATTGCTAAAATCTGCAGAAAAGCGGCAAAAGAGATACTTGAAAACGAAACAGCTTGTGTTACTGTAAATAAAGAAAATCTTGAAAAATATCTGTCAAGACCGAAAAACCGCTTTGATATGATGACAGACACTCGCAACATAGGCGTGGTAAACGGCCTTGCATGGACAAAAAACGGCGGTGATACATTAAAAGTTGAAGCGCTTGTAATGAAAGGAAAAGGAAGTTTAGTGCTTACAGGCCAGTTGGGAGATGTTATGAAAGAATCAGCTCAAGCCGCGCACAGCCTTATACGCTCCAATGCCGATTCTTACGGCATAGACTATGACACAATACTTAAAAGCGACATTCACCTGCACTTCCCGGAAGGAGCAATCCCCAAAGACGGACCTTCTGCGGGAATTACAATAGCAACCGCAATGATGTCTGCATTCACTTACAAACCCGTAAGCGAACGCATCGCAATGACAGGTGAAATTACATTAAGCGGAAGAGTGCTGCAGATAGGCGGACTTAGAGAAAAACTTTTAGCCGCGTCAAGGTCTAAGGTAAGAGACGTTATAATACCAAAAGAAAACGAAAGGGATTTAGAAGACGTTCCGCAGGGAATTTTGCAGACATTAAACATACATTTCGCGGAAAATATTAAAGATGTTTTTGATATAGTTTTCGCATAAAATTATATGAAAATAAAAAAAGCCGCTTTTATTAAAAGCGCCGCGTTAAAAGACCAATATATAAATGACGAACAACCCCAGATAGTGCTTCTGGGGCGTTCTAACGTCGGCAAGTCTTCGTTTATAAATTCGCTTGTAAATATGAAAAAGCTGGCGCGCGCATCATCCGAACCCGGCAAAACCCAAACTGCAAATTACTATCTTATAAACGAAATGTTTTATATAGTAGATATGCCCGGTTACGGTTACGCTAAAACAAGCAAAAAAACAAAGTCCAAATTCGGCGGCATCATTGAATATTATCTGCTTAATTATCATCCCTGCGCTGTAATGCTGCTTGTGGATATCAGGCATGAGCCGACGGAAAATGATGTTTTAATGTACGAATGGCTTAAATATAACGGTTATGAGCCGTATATAATTTTAACTAAGGCTGATAAAATAAGCAAAAATGAAATTGCGGTAAATGCAAAAAAAGCAAAACAAATTTTTAATGATTTAACATACGAACCGATAATATACTCTTCAAATAATAACCTTGGAAGAGAACAGACGTTAAACACGATCGCAGAAATTTTGGATATAAAAGACGAACAAATATAAAAAGCGCTTTAAGCGCTTTTCTATTTTCGTATTATTTATTTTTCTGTTCGCATCCGTGAGGTACGGAAAACATGACAGCTTTATTCACTGCTTTAAATTCATCTCCGCCTGTTAGCAGCATTTCTCCGTCAACACACATGTAATCTTCTCTGTCAAGTTTCACGCTGACCGTTTTGCATTGTCTGAAAGTAAGTATCTTATCCGCAAGTTCGGTGCCAAGCAGCGTTCCTTTTTTATATTTTCCTACTATGCTTATAAACTTTAATCGGCTAAGCGGCATAACCGCGACTATATCAATTAGTCCGTCATTTAAAACGGCTTTTGATAAAGCGTTAAACCCTCCTCCGCAGTATGAGCCGCTTGATATTGCGCAAAGCAAAAATCTCCCGCTTAATTTCTCTTTTCCGTCAATTATTATTTCCATTTGGGTAAGCGGCATTTGCTTTAAAATAACAGCAACACCTACAATATATGCCATCGGTCCTTTTATAGAAGGAATCTTTTTTATCTCCTCCGTTTTCCCCGCAACCGCGCTGTCAAATCCTATATTAATCATATTAACGGCGATTTTATTATCAAAGCTGATGCAATCAACCTTAACTGCCTCACCCTTAATTTGTTTTTCTATATCAGAAAAATTCCCTGTATTTGTAAAACTCTTAATAAAGTCATTGCCTGTGCCAAACGGTATAGCAGCAAGTTCGCACCCTTCATGTCCGTATATGCAGTTTGCGACAATGTTTAATGTCCCGTCGCCTCCGCAGGCGTAAAACCTCGCTTTTCTGCCATGCTGCAGTACTCCTGCAATAAAACCTTCAATATCGCCCTTTTGTTTGGATATAAAAATCTCTTTTTTAATATCTTCATCCTTACATGCAGAAAAAATTTGTTCTTTAAGTTTATCCTGCTTTTTTTGGCTTATCGCTGACGAATTTAAAATAAAAATATGCTCAAGCTGACTGTACAATAGTATCCACCTCATGAATGTAATCGACAAAAAATGACATATTTTTATTTTATATTATATGTTCTTAAAAATCAAATCTAAATATTCTATTTTACATATAGCCAGGAAATTATATATTACACTGCATTATTTAAAATATTTTATTAATAAAAAAGCCGCTTATAAAGCGGCTTTCATATATTTATTTTTACAGCTCAAACCCTTCGACTTTAGCGTTAAAGCTATATTCGGGTGTTGGGAATTTCCCTTCGTCAACTTCTGCTTTAAACTCATTTATGCCATCAATCATTTCTTTGCGAAGGTTTTTATACACTTTTACAAACTTAGGCTTAAACCCTCCGTACATTCCTAGCAAATCATGCGTAAGCAAAGCCTGAATGTCCACATACGGTCCTGTTCCTATGCCCATAAGCGGTATGTTTACAGCCTGCGAAATAGCTTTTGTAACTCCTGACGGAATGCATTCGGTCGCTATAACAAAAGAACCTGCCTGCTCAAGAACTTTTGCGTCTTCTACGAGCTTTTTCGCGCTTTCGGGCGTTCCGCCCTGCACTTTGTATCCGCCTAAGTTAGTTGCAGTCTG
>JAAZOI010000183.1 GCA_012797825.1 Eubacteriaceae bacterium
GCATATACCACAGCCGAAGATTCCGCCCATGAAAGCACATCACCTTTTTGCGGCTTATTACCTACCTCGTCAAAATAGCAAGCGCATGTAAAAGCGTTTTTATCCATAAGCCCCAGCTTATTAAGCTGATTTTCATAGCTTTCCTGTTTTGAATACATTATTTTAAAGAATAACTTTTGCATTAGATTTGTCGGTATATTTTTATCAATAGGTCTGGGGTCTACCGAGAATTTCTGTTCCGATACGGCGCCGGCTGCAATAAGCTTATCCATAAGGCTGTACATCTCGCTCATTACGGAAAGGCCGAAGCTGGTAACGAGATGATTATATTTACCTGTAACAGGCACCATTTTTTCGGCTCCGAATGCATCTCCGTACATTACCAAAGTTTTCATTACTTTAGCTTTTATTTCGCCTTCGCTGCCGTTTAATATAGCCTGCTGTTTTTCATCAAGTTTCATTTACGCCGCCCCCTCTACAGTTTTATCGCAAGGCGATACGCGGCGCGATTAGCTTCAAGAACCCTTCCGCCCGCAAAACTGTCGCCGATGTTATAAATTTCAGGAGCGCAGTGCTGTTTTAAAAGTTCAAAATATAAACTATCGTCCGCTCTTCCGCCCATTGCAAACACAACCATATCCGCTTTAATCGCTTCATCCTCATACTCCTGCCCTACTTTTGGTGCAAGGGGATTGGGAATGTTTTTAGGAAGTATAGGCTGCCATGTATTATAAGGATCAGGGACGTTTTTATGTACGTTCTTTTTAATATTTACAGCCCCTTGACTGAACGACTCTACTTTAGCCATGTTTATCAGCCTTACTCCGTTGCGCTTCATGTAATGAATAAGATGACCTCTATTTGCCGTACACGCCCCATCCATAAAATACGGAATCATTTCGACTATAGTGACATTGCAGTTTTTCTCATAGCTTAGCCAGTATCCGGTTTCGCATCCCACAACTCCGCCTCCTATAATTACTATATCTTTTGCATCACCCAAAAGTTCAGGTTTTACAAGCAAGTCTGTCGCCTGAACGCATTTCATTTGCTCAATACCGGGAATTCGCAAATTCATGCCTTTGGTTCCTATAGCCGTAACTATAGTATCGTATTTTTTCTCCTTAAGCGTTTGCACATCGGCCGCTTTATTTATAAAATTAATCTGTTTATTTTCAATTGCCTTATTAATTTGCACTTCCATATAAACGCGGTAATTATCAAAGTCATATTTGCCCGCAGGAACTGAGCCCGCTATCATTTTACCGCCTACCTTATCTCCCGCTTCGTAAAGGTCTATCTTATGGCCTCTTGCCGATGCGGTAAGCGCAAAGTTCATTCCTGCAGGCCCGGCACCGATTACGGCAATATTTTTTATATTTTCGGGGATCGAAGGAATTTCAGGTATGGTATCTTCAAAGCCTGTACGGGCATTAACTGCGCACTGCGGGTGTCCGCCGTCTACAAACTCATTAATGCAGCCTTCCTGACAACCTATGCACGGGCGAATTGCCGATACATCTCCCGCGTATGCCTTATTCGGCCACTCAGGGTCGGCAAGAAGCGGACGGCCCAGCATTATCATATCGCACATTCCGTCGCGAAGCGCTTTTTCCGCTAAATCGGGATAGCCGAGCTTTCCTACTGCGACAATAGGAACTTTCAGCCCGGCGTTAGACAGTACGTTGTTTTTTTCAAAATCGTCTTTTACAAGCTTTGCAACTTTAAGAAAACATCCTGCCGGCATTCCAGCGGACGGATGAGGAAGCCACCAGTTATCATAGCATCCCAAATCCACATCAAACATATCGACTCCGGCTTTTACGAGATTTTTCATATATGCTATGGTATCCGCGCTGCTTCGTCCGTCTGTGAACTTTTTGAGCGACTTGGCTTTTTTCATATCTTCGCCGTAAGTTTCTTCCAAAGCCAGCGATAAATCTATGCGATACATAATAGGATAGTCCGGTCCTACTCTACGTCTTATTTCTTCTATCAAATCTATCCCGAACCTCTGCCAATCGGCATAACGTCCAAGTTTTCGCCTGTTGAACGCGGGATTTGTAACCTGGTCAAGTAAATATCCTTCATGTCCATGAAGATACACGCCGTCAAGGCCGCATACTTTAGCGTCCGCTGCAGCTTGACCGCCGTTTTTAATAATCTTTTTCAGGCTCCCGTCAGAAAATCTCAGACAAGGCACTTCCGGTATGTAAAAATTCGGATTAAATGATGCAGAACCGGGGAACTTGTGCTGATTTACAAGGCACTGAGGATTGCCGACTCTTCCGAGCCCCGGCGTAAGCTGGATGACAATTCTGCTTCCGTAACTGTGCACCCCCTGCGCAAGGTCGCGCCATCCTACTAAAACGGTCCGGCTTCTGTCGATTCTCGGAAAATAGCTTAAATTACCCTTTTCGGCGATTGAATTATCAATTCCGTGAGATATGGGAATTAAGCCCGTAGCAAGCAGAGCAGTGCCGCCTTTTGCGCGGGCAAAAAAATACTGCTGCATTTTATCATTCGGCCGTCCTGTTTCCTCGCACATATCGATGTTGCCCATCGGCGCCATCATAAGTCTGTTTTTAAGCGTTAGCTTGTTTACGCGTATCGGTGAGAAAATACTGTCATACGGATAAAGATTATCAGTCATACGTGCAATACCGCTCTGTTTTCCTTCTTCTGTGCTCACCCAATTGCCGTAGCTGTCAATTAATTCCTGAACGAACAAATCATTTTTCATTCAGATAACTCTCCTTTCGTTTTTTATTATGATAATTTTTATTGTCATTTTCTTTTTAATTTGACTTAATTGGCTCTATGTGATACTTTTTGTATTGTATAGAAATTATATCATATCTACATTTTTGTAAACGATACAAAAAGGAGTGTTTTGTCTATGAATATGCACGAAGAAGAACATGAGCTGGTAAAACAAAGCTTAACAGAGGCGCTGATTTCACTAATGGATGTAAAACCGTTTTCTGAAATTACCGTAACAGAACTCGTCTTAAAAGCAGGGGTTGCGAGAGCGACATATTACAGAAATTTCTCATCAAAAGAACAAGTGCTTACAGATTATATAGACAAAATATTGCAAAGCTTTTATAATGAATATCCGGCAAACTCGATGCAGCAGCGAACACAATATGAGCATATTTCTCATATACTCGATTATGTTATAAAATATAAAAAACAATTAAGAATTCTTCATAAATCGGGGCTTTCATCGTTATATTTAAACGGTATGAATAAATATTTTTTTGCAACGCTTAACAAAACCGCGTTAACGGCTGATGACAAATTTAAAGTCTACGCTTTCGCGGGAGCGGAATTTAATATAATATTTAATTGGATTGTTACGGGAGATGATGAAAATACCAAAGAAATTTCTTCATATCTAAAACGCTCAATGTTTAACTCATCTTTATTTGGTAATCGCTGAATTTTGCATTAGACTATTAGCTGCGTCGAATATATTATGTTAGAAATATTAGGTATTAAAAAAACAGCTATACACCCTTAGTATGAGGGATATATGGCTGTTTTTAATTATACTTTTTATTACTTTTAATTATCTACACATTAAATCTAAAGTATACAACGTCTCCGTCTTTAATAATATAATCTTTTCCTTCAATTCTTGTATAGCCAAGCTCTTTTGCTTTTTGTTCAGTTTTAACTTCAAACAATTTTTCTATGTCCGTAACTTCCGCTCTTATAAACCCGCGTTCTATATCGCTGTGGATTTTTCCAGCGGCTTTAGGCGCTTTGGTGCCTGCCTGTACCGTCCACGCTTTTACTTCGTCTTCACCGGCGGTGAAAAATGTTTCAAGGCTTAAGAGTTTATACCCTGCTTTGATAATTCTGTCGAGCCCCGGACTGTCAAATCCCAGCTCTTTTAAATAAGTTATTTTTTCATCTTCATCAAAAGCGGAGAGTTCCTGCTCTATTTTTGCGGATATTTTTATAAGCGGAGCATGCGGGTCATATGTTTTTAAATAATCGCGCAGTTTTATGAAATTCTCGCTGTCAATGTTTGCTTCATCTTCGGCGACATTGGCTATATACATAAACGGTTTTGATGTAATAAGGTCAAAACTTTCTGCAATTTCTTTTTCCTCTTCATTAAGCTCGC
>JAAZOI010000184.1 GCA_012797825.1 Eubacteriaceae bacterium
ATCATAATGCCTTAGACATACCTATGTACTTAAGAATAGCGCTTGAGCTGCCGTTAAAAAGGCTCATTGTAGGCGGATTTGATAAAGTATATGAACTTGGAAGAGTATTTAGAAATGAAGGAATGGATGCTACGCATAATCCTGAATTTACAATGATGGAAAGTTATGAGGCATATGTTGATTATATATCTGTTATGAATATGATTGAAGAATTGTTTTCCTATGTTTCAGTAAAAGTTTCAGGAAGCACCCTAATAGAATATCAAGGCAATAAAATAGAATTAAAAGCGCCGTACAGAAAAGTTAAAATGACGGAACTTATTTTTGAACATACTGGCGTAGATTTTGATAAAATAACGGAATACGATGAAGCTTTGAAAGCTGCTGATAAGCTTAATATAAAAGTAGAAAAGGGCTGGGGTATCGGTAAAATAATAGAAGAGGCGTTTAATGAACATGTTGAGGACAAGCTTATTCAGCCTACGTTTGTGACATATCATCCCGTAGAAATATCTCCTCTTGCAAAAAAGGACCCGGCTGACCCGAGGTATACCCAACGTTTTGAGTTGTTTATTAACGGGAAAGAGTATTCAAACGGATTTTCTGAATTAAACGATCCAATTGATCAGAAAGAAAGATTTATGGCGCAAATGGCTAAAAAAGCACAGGGGGATGATGAAACGCATCCCTATGATAAAGACTTTATTAATGCTTTAGAAGTAGGCCTTCCGCCAACCGGAGGAGTTGGGGTAGGTATTGACAGACTTGTAATGCTGCTTTCAAACCAAGACTCAATAAGAGATGTAATACTTTTTCCGACAATGAAACCAATTGATTAAATTTATAATTAAATTTCGAAAGAAGGCAAATTTAAATAATGAAAAAATTTTTTAACGAATTCAAAACATTTGCGATGAAAGGCAATGTTATCGATTTGGCAATAGGCGTTATAATAGGCTCGGCTTTTTCTAAAATAGTAAGCTCTCTTGTAAATGATATGATTATGCCGTTACTGGGTTTGATATTAGGAAAAATAAGTATTTCGGATTTAACTATAACAATAACATCCAGATTGGGGAGCGATCCGATAATAATTAAATACGGCGTATTTTTACAAAATATTATTGATTTTTTAATTATAGCATTCAGTATTTTCATTGCATTAAAAGCAGTTAACAGAATCATGAGAAAAAATGAAAAAGAAGTAAAACCGCCAAAAGAAGAAGTTTTACTGACTGAAATAAGAGATTTATTAAAGAATAAATAATTATACATATTGAGTTTAATAGTATACTAAAATATTAATAATTATACATTATTAATATTTTTTAATATATATAATACTTATAAAATAACAATTGTATGTTGACATAAAACAATTGGTATGATAACATTTTTTAAGTTAAACTAATTAATTATGACATATTAGAAAAGGTTTTCAAGGAGGAAGAAAAAATGAAAGTTGCAGTTTTAGGCGCTGGAGCTATGGGTAGTTTGATAGGCGCTCATTTTTACAAAGGAGGGGCTGAAGTTACATTAATAGACCCCTTTGCAGCTCTTGTAGAAAAAATTAATAGAGACGGTCTTAAAATGGACTTTAACGGTAAACAAGAAGTTGTTAAGTTAAAGGCTGTACTTACGCCGCAAGAAGTTGGCGTTGTAGATGTTGTTGTTGTTTTAGTAAAAGGCATGTTCACACGCTCTGCAATGCAAAATGCTAAATGCTTATTCGGCGATAAGACAGTTGCTATTTCGTTCCAAAACGGAGTAGGCAATGTAGACATTATGAAAGAATTTTTGCCAGATGAAAAAATTGGAAACGGCACACTTAATATTTCAAGCAGACCATTAGCACTGGGAGAAATAGCCGGTAATCCCGGAAAGGGTGTTGCTATTCATTTCTGCAATGAAACACTTGATAAATCAGGTTTATGGGTAGAAATTGAAGAAGTATTAAACAAAAGCGGTCTTGTAACTGAATATTCAACGGATACAAACGTGATGGTTTGGAGCAAATTACTTGTTAATTCTTGCGTTAATTTAACTTGCGGCATTACAAGAGTAAACATGGGAGTTTTATGGGATCATCCGGACGGAGCATCTATTCAAGAAATGATAGCAAGAGAACTTGTTGCTGTTGCAAATGCTAAAGGCATTAAAATGGATTGGGACACAGCTTGGAATGCATATGTTAAAGACCTGCTTCCCAATGTAAGAGAACATTATCCGTCAGCAACACAGGATATAATTAATAAAAAAGCTACAGAAGTTGACTTCTTAAACGGCGCTGTTGTAAGAGGCGGCTTAGAAACAGGTATTCCTACACCGGTTAACGATGTAATAGTAAAACTTTCTCATATTCTGCAAGATACTTATGACAAACAGTTTGGAACAAATAAATAAGTAGTTATTTGAGTAACTTAAGCAAAAACGGAATCATTAAATTTTATTAAAAAAACGGAATTTTAAAGGAGAAAAAATGGAAAAGGTAAAAAAAGATAAAATGTTTACCAGTGTAAGCGTAGGTGCGGCAACAGTTTGGTTTTCAACACACTGCGGCGCAGGCTTTGCATCAGGTACACAAGAACTTAACTATTTTGCTAATCACGGTTGGTGGGGACCGTTCTTCCCATTCTTAACAATAGCTATTATCGCA
>JAAZOI010000185.1 GCA_012797825.1 Eubacteriaceae bacterium
AGTAGAAGGTTTAGTATTTGCAATGGCGATCTCCAAATCTTTCATTGCAATCAAACGTTCGCGCCCTGTTGACAATATATCATCTAATACCCTTTCAGTAGCTGTCTCTATTACATTTTCTATATCCGCTCCGGAATAAAGCTCAGTTTTTTTAGCAAGCAGCTCATAATCAATCGTTTCGATAGGCTTCTCTTTCATTTTCATCTTAAATATTGAAATTCTTGCAGCTTCATCAGGCGGCGGAACAAATACGGTTTTATCAAATCTTCCCGGTCTTTTTAAAGCAGTGTCCACATCCCATGGCATGTTTGTCGCTCCTATTATGAGCAGTTGTTCTGTACTTGAATCTATGCCTTCAATTTCTGATAAAAGTTGGTCTATGACTGGGCGCATATGCTCTGAGGATAACTTTGACCTGTTATAACCCAAAGCGTCAATTTCATCAAAAAATAAAACGCATGGTTTTTTTGATCTTGCATTTGCAAAAATATCACTTATATTTTGCTCGCTTACACCAACGTACATATCAAGAATATCTGAGATACTCACTGAAATAAAATTTGCTTTGCATTCTCCCGCTGTGGCTTTAGCAATATAAGTTTTACCGCAGCCCGGAGGGCCGTAAAGCAAAATGCCTCCTCCAATTTTCTTCTTAAACTTTTCAAATAAATTCGGGTTTTTAAACGGCATGATTATTTTCATGCTTATCATATTTTTAAGATTTTCAAGACCGCCTACATCTTCAAAGCTTATTTCATGAAATTCTTGTCTTTCAAGTTCTTCTAAACCGCTTCTGCTGCCTTTAATAAATGTAAGCTGCTTTAAATTATTCGGATTATCATTGGAATATACAACCGTTTCAAACTCTTCACTGTCTGCATCGTTTTGTTTAGCTTCGTATTTTTTAACTGAACGATTTCTATCAGACAATAAATTCAGTTGTTCTATTATCTTTCCTCTTAATTCTTCATCGCCGTATTTAAGCGCCTCCGAAAATGCTTGAAAGGCTTGACTATAATCTTCTAGCGCGCAATATTCTAATCCAAGTAAATACCAAATAGACGGATTTTTATTATCCTGTTCTAACATCTTTATTAATAATTCTGTTTTCTCCAATATTTCACCTCAGAAGTATAGTTTAATCTTTATTTAATCTATGCCTTATTTTAATCCTGCATATTAAAGGGGTAATTCTCATGTACATATACAATATAATATAATTTACAACAGTAATAATTGCAGCATTAAGCATATTAAGGAGATAAAAAACAAGAGATATTGCAATTGTGGCTAACCATAAAACTATCGGACCTCCGATTTTATTTATGATACGCTGCGGGAAATACAAAATATCGGCTTCCTGTTCGGCAATTTGTAAAATTTCAAGAATTCCTTCATTTGTAGGATTGAGCAAATACGCTTGCCTTAAACTTTCATATGCAGCTTTAAAATTACCGTTGCAATATTCCATAATGCCTGCTTTAAACAATTTTCGTTCTTCGTTTCCTGATGCTTTTATGTATTCTCCAAGTGCCGCTATCTGTTTGTCTTTTTTATTAACTATTAAATGGTAAAAAAAATTATAATGTAAAACTACTGCATTTTCCGGATCAATTTTTAATGCCTCTTCAATCAATTGTCTTGCTTTGTTTTTTTGCCCTGCTTTGAGCATCAAATACCCGTAAGCAGCAATGATATCAGCACGCTGGGGTTCAATTCTAAGCGCCTCAAGAAAACATTCTTCAGCATTGGTTAACTTTTTTGTTTCAATATATATTCTGCCAAGAAGTTCATTGCATTCACATGG
>JAAZOI010000186.1 GCA_012797825.1 Eubacteriaceae bacterium
CGGACGTTTTATCAAACGTGAGCGAACTATACATAACAGATGAAAACTCGGTGGATTTGTATACAAAAGGCGGAAGCGTTATAAAAATAGTAAACCAGAAAATATTTGACGATAATTTTCAGTTTATATATACTATTTTGTCAGATGATAACATGCATGTTAGCATAGAGCTTATGGAAAACGGGAATCATATATACAAACAGATAAAGTAATGTGAAAATATTTAAAAAAAGTATTGTTATTATTTCCAAAAATTATTAAAATATTTAAATAGATATGAAACTTGACGTTCTAAGGGGGGTATAGGCATGCCTTACGAAATGGACATGTTAGCTGAAACAAACGCAGACATAAGGGTAATGGGTATCGGCGGAGGCGGAAACAACGCAGTAAACCGCATGATAGAAGAGGGAATTGAAGGGGTGACATTTATAGCGGTAAACACGAATAAATCGGATCTTGCCCTATCTTTAGCTGAAACGAAGATACAAATAGGGGATATTACGACAAACGGACTCGGCGCAGGAGCTAACCCGGAAATCGGACAGCGTTCGGCCGAAGAAAGCAAAGAAGCCCTTCAGACCGCGATAAAAGGCGCGGACCTGCTGTTCATAACCGCGGGAATGGGCGGAGGCACAGGTACAGGCGCAAGCCATGTTATTGCCAATATGGCAAGGGACATGGGCATTCTTACAATAGGGGTCGTAACAAAACCGTTCAGCTTTGAAGGCAAAGTAAGGCTTACCAACGCCGAACTCGGAATAAGGCTTCTAACTCCTCAGGTGGATTCGCTTGTAACTATTCCCAACGACAGGTTATTAAAGATAGCCGACAGCAAAACTTCCCTTAAAGACGCGTTTCGTATCGCCGACAGCGTTTTGGTTCAGGGCGTAAAAGGAATAAGCGATTTAATTACAAAACCGGGCCTTGTAAGTCTTGATTTCGCGGATGTTAAGACCATAATGAAAGAAGCCGGCATGGCGCATATGGGCATGGGTTACGCTACAGGCGAAAACAAAGCCGCCGACGCGGCAAACCAGGCTATTCAGAGCCCGCTGCTTGAAACAAGAATTGACGGAGCGACAGGACTGCTTATTAACATCACGGGCGGCAATGATATGACGCTGTTTGATGTTGAAAAAGCCGCGCAGATTGCAAAAGACAGCGCCGATCCCGATGCTAACGTTATATTCGGCGCGACAATTGACCAGAATATGCAGGATGAAATTAAAATTACGATTATCGCCACAGGATTTAATTATGTATCCCAAAGCTCAGGTTCAAACCAAGGTTTTGACATACCTGACTTTCTAGCTAAAAGATAATATTAAAATTTATATTTTTATGGGATATTCGATAAGAATATCCCTTTAATTATGCAAATTATTATGTACATGCAAATTACGACAGCGCTCATCATATAAATTAGACAGCAGAATTTTGACAATAGAGGTGAATAGCATGTACTGGGGCATAATAGAGCTTATAAAAAATATTATATTTTTTATAGGCAGAATAGAAAATGTTTCATCTTTTCCCGAGCAGCTTAGCAAAGAAGAGGAAGAGATGTATATAGAAAGGCTGCTTACCGGCGATATTGAAGCGAAACAAAAACTTATAATACACAATTTAAGGCTTGTTGCGCACATCGCGAAAAAATACAGCAATACGCCAATTGATAACGAGGATATAGTCTCAATAGGCACGATAGGGCTTATTAAAGCCGTTGAGAGCTTTAACGGCACA
>JAAZOI010000187.1 GCA_012797825.1 Eubacteriaceae bacterium
AATTAATAGATAAAATCCGTTATTCAAAAAATATCACATAATAATTGATAATTTGTCGAAGTTTGTTATAATTTAATTAGTTGCACCGAAAGGCATTGTGGTAAATTTGAATAGGGAAATTTTCAAAAAAGACAAAAAGTTTTTTATTATTTCAATATTTGCTTTATTGATGGTTTTAGTAGTATCTTATGTTTTTATTAATGATATCCCGCTTTCCGTGCCCGCAGTAGCGGAAGGCGCAATAAGCGTAGATATCAAAAATAATGCAGCAGGTTTACAGATAAACGAAGTTATGAGCTCCAACGGAGGCGTTATTGCCGACTCTGAAGGAAACGTATATGACTGGGTTGAATTGTATAACGGCACTGATCAGGATATAAATTTAAAAAACTACAGGCTGTCTGATGTTAAGTACAGCAAATGGGTATTTGGCGATGAGGTAATTAAGGCAAAAAGTTATCTCGTCGTTTTTTTGTCCGGAAACAGTAAAGCTACAACTCAAGCCAATTTCAAGCTGCGCAGTAAAGGCGGAGAGATGCTGAACCTAAGGGATCCGCAAGGCGCGATTATTGACAGAGTTCAGATGCCGGCTTTAGTGAAAAATGAAGTATTGGCAAGGGACGCTGATAATAATTGGGTAAGATATAAAATCGCCACGCCGGGCTTTGATAATTCGTTAAAAGGCTATGAAGCATTTCAGAATACTCTGCTAAATTTAAGCGGCGACGGTGTTGTCATCTCAGAAATACTCCCTAAAAATGAAGGGAATTTTAAAGATGCTTCAGGCGTATTCAGCGATTACATAGAAATTACTAACACAACAGATACGGAAATTAATTTAAAAAACTACAGTTTGTCTGATGACAAAAGCGCGCCTTTTAAATGGCAACTGGGTGATATTACCATATCACCGGGCGAACATAAAGTGATATATGCCACAAACCAAGATAAAATAATAAAAAATGAGATAAATGCCGGCTTTAGGTTAAGCAGCAAGGACGGCTGCGTAGTTCTGACAAATAACAAAGGGCAAATTATAGATAGGGTCGAATACGGCAATCTGCCCGATGGTTATGCTGCCTTAAAGGAAGGCAATGATTATATTTATTCCAGTACGATAAATCCCGGATATGACAATACGCTTGCGGGTACTGCTGAGTTTTCAGAAAAATATTATTCAAATCCAAGTTCGCTGATGATTAATGAAGTAATGAATAATAATTCGTCTTATCTTGTTCAAAACAACGGAGAATTTTATGATTGGATAGAGCTTAAAAATAATTCGTCGGAAGAAATTAAGTTAAGCGAATATACAATAACAACTGATATTGCAAATAAAGCGATGTATACCTTGCCTGATAAAACGCTAAAACCAGGAGAATATTTTGTACTTATAGCCTCTGGCGATACAACGTTGACTGATGCTAATTTTTACCATGCAAATTTCAAAGTAACTGCAAAAGAAGACCTGTACCTGTGCAAAGGTGATGATATAATTGATAATATGTTTATTGCGGATGTTCCTGTAGGATACAGCAAAGGCCGTTCTTTAAGCAACGGGTTTTTATATATAAGCAAACCCACGCCTATTGCAGACAACAGCAGCGGTGATTATGAAATTACTTGCAAGCCTTATTTTAGTGTTGAGGCAGGCATATATAATAACGTAAGCTATTTAAGCGTTGAGCTAAAAGGCGCAGGAGACATATATTATACTACAGACGGAAGCGTCCCCACAACTTCGTCAAAAAAATATACCGAACCGATTAAGCTGTTTAGGTCAACCGTTATAAAGGCTATTGCAAAACAGGAAGGCAAACCGCAGAGCAATGCCAACGTTAGTACATATATAGTAAATGAAAATCATACTTTGCCTGTTATGTCGGTATCTATGAATCCTTCTTCGTTTAATTCGGTTCAGGGCAATGCTTGGACGGAAGGTTACGAAGTGGGCGCCTACGCCGAATTTTTTGAACTTAACGGACAAGGCTTTGACGTTCCGTGCGGATTCAAGCTTTTCGGCGGTTCGACAAGAGGACACTCCAAAAAAAGCTTCACATTGAATTTCAGAAAAAAATACGGTGAGGGAAGACTTAACTATAAAGTATTTGAGAACCGAGATTTCTCATCGTTTAATTCGCTTGTTTTACGAACAGGCTCTCAGGATAGCCCGTTTGCATACATACGTGATGTTGTAGCGACCTCACTTATTGATGAATACACAGATACAGATGTTCAGGCTTACAGGCCGATAATTTTATATATAAACGGAAAATACTGGGGCATTTATTATATACGCGAATTTGTTGACGAGAATTTTGTAGCAAGCCATTATAACGTAAGCAGCAATGATACTGACATTCTGCGCATTGACGGACAGGTAAAATCGGGCAGCAGCTCATCATATAATGAATTGCTTTCATATATAAGAAGAAATAATATGAGTGTGCAGGCAAATTATGAATATGTAAAAGAAAAAATTGATATTAACAATTTAATAGACTACTGGGTGGCGGAACTTTATACCACAAATAATGATATAGTAAACTGCAGGTTCTTCTCAAATCCGCAGGTGGATAACGGAAAGTGGAAGTTTATTAATTATGACTTTGACTACGCTATGTACAATCAGGAAGTAAATTATTATAATTTCTTTACCAATTCCGGGGGCATGACGCAGAACCATTTTTCTACCGAACTTTTAAGAAACCTTATGAAAAATAAAGAATTTAAGCAGACATTTTTAGAGCGCCTGAGCTACAATATGAAGAATACATGGAAAAAAGAAACTGTACTTGCACGTATTGATAAGGCATACAATGAAATAAAAGCTGAAATGCCCAGAAACCAGGCAAGATGGGGTATGAGTATGTCTCAATGGGATTCGGGAATTGCTCGGCTTAAGCTATTTGTGAATTTAAGAGAAGGGTATCTGTTAAAGCAGACTAAAGCATATTTTAACTTAACTGATGCTGAAATGGATAAATATTTTGGTGATTGATATGAGAAGCTACAGAAACGAACTTAAATTTATAACCAATCCCAACCAAGCTCAAATTTTAAAGCAGAGACTTGCCCTGATTATGGGATTTGACGAAAACGCAAACAGCCAAGACAATACATATTTTATCAGAAGTCTTTATTTTGATGATTTGTATTCAACTGCTTTTAACGAAAAAATTGACGGGACGCTTAACAGAAAAAAGTACAGAATAAGAATATATAATTTTAATGATGATTTTGTCCGTCTTGAATGCAAATATAAAAATAACATGATGACATCTAAAGACCAATGCAAAATAAGCAGGGAACTTTGCGAGAAAATTATAGCAAATGATATTGAAGGAATAGACCCGGGCGATAATAAACTTTTACGAAATTTTCTTGTCGAAAAGAAAACAAAGAATTTAGTTCCGTCTACAATAGTAGATTACAGAAGAACGGCATTTGTATACGATGTTTCAAGAGTAAGAATTACGTTTGACGAGTACTTAAAATCGGGAATGTATTCAAGCGATTTATTTAATGAAAATATTTCTACATTTGATATATTTGACAGTACTAAAACAGTCATTGAAGTTAAATTTGATTATATCCTGCCGCCGCATATTGCAAGAGTGTTGCAGACAATCCCAATGTATCGCCAAGCAGTTTCAAAATTTGCGGTTTGCAGAAATATAAAATAAAAAGAGGTGTTATATGAGTTTTTTGGATTTAATTAAAAACAGCGTAATAAAAGAATTTACAGGCACCATAACTGTAGGAAGCGTAATGCTTGCCGTTTTAATTTCTTTTATTATAGCACTATTCATAGTCTTTATTTATCGTAAAACATTTACAGGAGTTGTGTACTCCAAATCATTTGTTTTATGCATTATACTGCTGTCAATGATAACAGCGCTTATCATTAAGACAATCAGTTCTAACCTGGCATTATCTTTGGGCATGGTCGGCGCTTTGTCCATCGTAAGATTCCGTACGGCTGTAAAAGAGCCTGTAGATACCGCTTTTATGTTTTGGGCAATAGCGGCAGGCATTATGGCGGGAGCGGGACTTTATTTAATTGCTCTTATAGGTTCGCTTATTTTAGGTGTCATATATTACATAAGCTTTGGCATGGGATTTAAATTTAAAAGCCAATATCTTTTAGTATTAAGATATAATATAATAAGTGAAAATGAAATTGTAAAAAGAGTGCATTCGCTTCCCAAATATAAATTGAAAAGCAAATCATTTTCAAAAAACATAATAGAATCTACATATGAAATTGAGCTTTTCGGGAAAAACAAGAAAAAAAGCCGGGCCGCATCACGCCAGGCGGCTGTTGCTTTAAAAGGTGAAGACGAGAGCGATATACTTTATTATTTTAAGGATATTGAAGGATTGCTTAATGTCAGCCTGATAAGCTATCAAAATGATTTCGGCGAATAAAACAATAAAAATTAAAAAGGCTTTCTGTAAAAGAAAGTCTTTTTTTATTGTCTTATTTTAATCATAAAACATGTCCCTCTATTCATACATATATTTTAAATGGGAGTAGTTTTATGAAAGATGTTTTAAATGATATTAAAGAGAATATTTTGATTCATTTTCCGCCCAGTTTATCAAAGTGCGTAAATAATACAAGCCCCGATGTGCTAAGTAATTTAAATGAAATACGGCTAAGAGCAAATAAAGCGGTAACTGCAAATGGGGGCAGTGAGTACACTCTTGCACAGAGCGGTTTTTTAACAAACGTAACTGAGCCTGTTATCGCGTCAGCAGAAGATATAAAAACAATATTCTATTCAGCCGTAAGGCAATCTCCTTACGCATTCGGAGAAGAAATAAAAAACGGATACATCACTCTAAAAGGCGGACATAGGGTAGGGCTTTGCGGACGAGCTGTTCTGACAGGGCAGGAAATCGCGACAATAAAAAATATCAGCAGCTTAAATATAAGAATAAGCAAAGAGATATTATCCGCGGCAAGCGAAGTTATGCCGCTAATTACTAAGGAAGGCAGAATTTTAAACACGCTTATAATTTCTGCTCCTTCATGCGGCAAAACTACCGTACTGCGCGACATTGTCCGCAGACTTTCAGACGGCATAGGCTGCCTGGCTCACAATATCGCCGTTGCGGATGAACGCGGTGAAATTGCGGCATGCGCAAACGGCATAGCCCAAAACGATGTGGGCAGCCGCACCGATATATTCGATGCCGTAGGCAAAGCGCAGGGCATCATGAGTTTAATACGCAGCATGTCTCCGATGGTTATCGCAACAGACGAGGTGGGCACATATGAAGACGCCAAAGCATTAAGAGCCGCGTCGCTTTGCGGAGTGAAGATGCTGTGTACTGCTCACGCGTATGATATTGAAGATATGCTTACGGATAAGGACGCCATAAAAAAGGAAATATGCAGTTTGTTTGAAAGAATTGTAGTGCTGAAAAACGCAAAAAGACCCGGAGAAATTAAAGCTGTATACAACGCAAATTATGAAAGGATTTTGTGATGAAAATTATACTTTTATCTGTCTTATTCATATTGCCGGTGGCAGTGGGATTTAATTTATCAAAAAAGACTGAAAGATGCTATAAAAATTTAAGGTATCTCAGTATGTGCCTTGAAAAGATTCATATACAAATAACCCAGTATTTAATGCCTCTGGGAGATATATTTTACGAACTTTCTAAAGAAGAAATAAAGCCTATGGATGAGATATTTTTAAATATTTACAGAGGCATAGAAAACGGCGGTCAAACTTTTAAAAATATGTTTTTAAATGAATTTGAACAAAAAAAAGAAACGCTGGGTTTTGCCAGTGACGAAATGGATTTAATAAAAAATATCGGCGATCTTATGGGTTCGAGTAATGTTGCAGGGCAGGAAAAATATCTGACAGGGCTGATAAAATCATCGGAAAAGTTACTTGCTTACCGTGAAGAACAATATAAGACGAAAGCGTCATCATATAAAAAGCTTGGAATTTTAGCAGGCGCGTTTTTAGTCATTGTATTTTTATGAAAGGAATAAATGTATGGATATAAGTGTAATTTTAAAAATCGCAGGCATAGCGCTTGTAACTACAATTATAAACCAAATTCTAAAAAGGACAGATAAAGAAGATTTGGCTTCGCTTGTAACACTGACAGGGGTAATTGTTATACTCGGCATAATACTGAGCATGCTGTCAGATTTGTTTGCAACTGTAAAGACAATGTTCGATTTGTATTGATATGCCGATACTTAAAATTTGTATAACAGTAATAATAGGCGCTATAGCCGTTATGATTATAAGGGAACATAATAAAGAATACGCACTTTACATAGGAACTGCATGCGGTATTGTAGTACTATACTTTTGCCTGGGTTATATAGCTGAAATACTTCAGGCGGTAAATACAATATCTACAGATTACGGCATAAGGCAGGATATTATAGAGCCTGTTTTTAAAATAACCGCAACAACTTATATCGCCAAATTTTCTTCGGATATTTTAAAGGATGCCAATTTATCTTCAATGTCCGAAAAAATTGAGATATTCGCAAAACTTTATATATTGTTTTTGACAATTCCTATACTTTCAGAACTTATGAATTTTATTTTAGAGCTTTTGGGGTAGATGATGGCAAAGAAATCATTAATTGTTTTAGTATTTATAACATTGCTGTTAACTCCGGCGAGTTTATGCGCTTCTTCAATATCAGGTTCAATAACCGATTCTGACAGCACGCAAAACATTATACAAGAAAGCGGACTTGATGATATTGAGCCGTATTATAATTCCGAAATTTCCCAGTATTTAAATAACGGCAGTTTTATGGATGCATTAATGAGCTATTTAAAAGGAGAAGATATAACCGATTTATCATTCGGTGAAATATTCAAAGAGCTTGCCGTTGCCGCATTCCATGATAATATCGGCTCTGTAGCTTTAATTGTAGCTTTTATTATATTTTTATCTTTAATTAATATGCTGACAAGCTCTGTAGGAAGCACTCAGAGCAACCAGGCCGCATTCTACGCCGTGTTCTTAATGCTGTTGATAATTCTGGTCACGTTTGTGTACCAGATAGTTAATTCGGTCAATGTAACTGTAAGCAGTATGTCTGAATTTATGAATGTTTTAATGGTGCCGCTTTTAAGCCTTATGGCAATGAGCGGAGCAGTATCTACAGCGGCGATTTTAAGCCCTATGCTGCTTTTTTATATAGATTTTATTTCGTCTATAATTAAAACTGTAATTGTGCCGCTTTTTATGCTTTCATTCGCGATAGGAATAATTAACCAAGCGGCGCTTGAGCTTAAGCTGAAAAGTTTTGAAAAATTAATAAAGCAGGCTGCGTACTTTATTATGGGACTGGTTATGCTGTCATTCGGCGCTATGAGCGCAATAAAGGGCATCGCTTTTTCATCTTTGGACGGAGTTATGGGCAAAAGCGTTAAATATGCGGTAAGCAATTTAATTCCTGTGGTGGGCAGATTTTTATCCGACAGCGCTGATACCGTAGCGTCTGTCTCGCTAATTATTAAAAACGGAGCCGGCTTTATTGCGTACATAATTTTACTTTTTATAATACTGACTCCGATTATAAAGACGGGAGTAATTATTCTTTTGCTTAAAGCAAGCGCCGCAATTACCGAGCCTATATCGGATGAGCGGTGCACTGCTTTAATAGAAACTGCGGCTAATGCGATGATGAACATACTTTCCTGCATGTTTTTATGCGCGGTTATGTTTTTTATCTTCATTGCCATTGTATGTACAATGTCAAATTACGCCGCGATGCTGAGGTAGGGTATGGATCAGATAACAACGTTTGTAAGACAAATATTAATAACGGCGATATTTTTTTCAATAATCATAATAATTGTGCCTGACGAAAAATATAAAAAATATATAAAATTTTTTTGCAGCGCATTTTTGGCTGTAATGCTTATAGCTCCTATAAAATCTCTTCTTGACGCTGACAGCTTTGTATATAATTCGAGCGTCTATGAGGTAAGCACCAAACAAGAGTATGAAGATATTCAAGACAAGGTTGTACAAAAGCAATACATAACCAATTTAAAAAACGAAATAAAAGACGATTTGGCTAAATATGATATTGATATATCTTGTGTGGAAATAACGCTTAAAGACAATATGAGCGTAAATAGTGTGACAATAGATGCATACATTGCAGGCAGCGCTAATATAAATAATTTAAGAGCGCAAATAAGCAAAAAACTCAATGTAGAGCAAAGCAATATTAAATTTAATAACGGAGAATAAAAATGAGTTTGAAGAACTTATTTAACGATTTAAATTTTGACAAGCTTTTTAATAACAAAAAATTTTTCTACATAATAATTTTAATATGCGCCGGGATTGTTGTGTTTTGTTTCACGTTTAATAACAGCACAAGCAAAGATGCAGCCGTTGAAGAAACAACTACTTTATCGGCATATAAAGCCGAACTTACAAGCGAGTTATGCTCAATTTTGAGTAAAATCGACGGGGTAGGAAAAGTAAACGTAATGATAACTTTTGATACCGACACAAACACTGAAGTTGTGTATAACGTAAAAGAAACTTCATCCAGCAATAGTCAGAATTCTTCCAACACGACAATAAGCAAAGATGCGGTTATGATGAAAGACGGCAATGTGAATATGCCTTATACAATAAAAAATGAAATACCCGATATTAAGGGGGTGCTTATTGTAGCGCAGGGTGCGGAAGATGAAAATGTAAAGAAGAAAATAAGAGATGCCGTAGTAACGGTTTTAAAAATACCTGCATACAGGGCAGTTGTACTGCCGATGGGTAAATAATTATATTGTTTAGGAGGTCTAAAAATGCCAAAAACAAAAAATAAGGGTCTGCTGGTAATTGCGCTGGTAGCGATTCTGGCGGCAGCTACGACTGTTAACTATAAGTTATCGGAAAAAACCAACACAGCAAGCACTGACACAAACAAAAGCGGCGTCATAAATGCGGAG
>JAAZOI010000188.1 GCA_012797825.1 Eubacteriaceae bacterium
ACACCACTCCATAATTACTTGGGGTGGTGTTTTTTATGTTGAGGATTTAATATTGTATTGCACAACGTAATAATCAATGATATAAATAATGTAGATTAGACTTTAACCCGTCTTTTGATGCTAATGATGATGTTTTTTAAGACAGAAAGAGTGATAATAAATTTAATGGATTGGCATGGCGATGCAAAGGAATTAATAAAGCAGTTTGAAGATTGGACAATTGATGGTCTAATTGAAATAATTGCAATAGATAAAAACAAAAATATTTTTCATATATATCCACGAGAGGAGAATTGATATGGCTATTGAATATAATTTACTTATTCAGGGAGAGGAATTGACCAATAAAGTGTTATTTGAAATAATGCACCAAATAGGTTTAGATGTTGATGCTCCAGTAGATTTAAAACGGGGTATAGAAATTAACCAATTTTTTGATAAAATAGGTATTGTATTTTATCTTACAAATTCAAATAAAACTTTTAACGAATCAGGCTTTAAAACTTTAGATATATTTAAATTTGACAAATGCTTAGGTTTTAGGTTTGATAAATTATTCGAAGATTATGACTTGCAGTGGAAAACAATGATGATAATTATTTTTTCTGTCATGAACAGGCTCAAAACTAATGCGATTTTTGCATATGAATTTGATACTTTATATAGTTTTTTTTCTAAGTCCGGAGAATTGTTTGTAAATACTCAAACAGAAATAGATAAAGACCCCGATTTCTTGCAATTGAGCGCCGGCTGGATAGTTAAGGATATAGAAAAAAATACTGTTGAATTTTAAATCAACTTTATACAAACAAGGACACCACTCCATAATCACTTGGGGTGGTGTTTTTTTATTAGCATAATTCTGCAATGAGAACGGTATTGCAAATAGTGATGAAGTAGGGTATAAATGAGAGAGCATAGCAAGGCAATTCTAAATCAGAACAAATAGAAATTCTCGATAAGGGATATTGGAAGGAGTAATAATATGATTAATAGTAAATTTTATGATGATTATGAGGGTGAGGGACAAATAATTTTTAATGATGAAGCAAACAATAAATTAATTGTTTGGGAAGGTTATATTTATGTTTTAATGGAGCAAATGTTTGAGCAAGGAAGTAACATATTATCAGATTTTTATTCAAGAGAAGATGATGATAACCCATGGGAGATAATAAATATAAACAACGCAATCAATCAATTTAAATCTTTTAATTTGAGTAAAATTAAACAAGATGGTTTTTCTGAATATATTCCTGGGCTTATTCGAGAAATAACATTGTTTTTAACAAATGCGCTTCAATCAAACAAAAAAGTATATATTATCACAGATTAATTATTTTTAAAATGTAGTCCGTTTTAAATACTTACCGCTTCGGTTATAACCGAAGCGGTTTTTTTATTGCATTAATTCAGAGTTGAGAACGGTATTGCAAATGGTGATGGAATAGGGTATAAAGGAGGGGAAGGGAAAGCATTAAGCGGACCTGTTGAAATAATGCCCCCATTAAATGCTAATGCCGAACAAATAAAACAGGTTAAATTATATATAAAAGGCGCAAATAAAGCATTGCGTGAAGGATATATATCTCCAATAGGTCGTGTATCAACCAAAGGCGATCTTAGAATTCGCGCTTCTAAAGCAGCAGGCGAAGAAAGAGAAAGAGCTGCGATTGCTGGAACTCCATATAAGGGTCATGTCGGACACGTTCCAGATACAACATGGACAGGTACAGCTCAGCCTCATAGCTTTCTAGATTTAGACGCTAAAGTAAACTCGAGTATTGGTGGTCAAGCCAATGGATATCCAATAGGTTATAAAGCAACTAAATTTATTTATAAAAAGAGGTAACTAATTATGATTGAAAAATGGAGAGACAATATAGTAGTAATGATATATGTAAAACAGGAAATTATGAAGCTAGATGTTAATAAGATTTGGCCTCATCACTTTCCTGAAGTAGCGGCAACGGAAAAAGAAATAAATAAAGCTGAATCGTATTTAGGTTTTAAATTAGATTCGTATTATCGGGAATTTTTGAAAGCAGCTAATGGTTGGAAAGGGTTTTACCAAACGGTTGACTTATTTGGAACAAATGAATTTTGCGGTATGCCGATTATGGAACATGCAACATCAATGTTATCAGCAGTTGAAGACAATGTAATTAAATCTATCGGTTTCAGCAGAGAAGAGTTGATACCTATAGCCGCAACTGATTTAGACAAGGATTTATTTGTAATGTCGCGTCCTTCATCACATGAGCCCGGCGTTGTAATTTGGCTTGCAGGAGAAGAAGTAGAGAGATACAAGAATTTTGAAGAATATTTTCTGGCGATGATAGACTATAATCGATTAATGATTAAACTCATGCAAGATAAAAGTTAATTATTATGTTTAACTACTTACCGCTTCGGTTATAACCGAAGCGGTTTTTTTATTGACTTACGGTGAAATGAACAAGAAAAGGGCGGGAATGAGCGCATATGACAAAATCAGTTATTTTAATGACGTTATGAGCTCACCCGAGTTTAAGGCGCATACAGAGGAGCTTATTAAGACGGCGCAGGAGCAAAAGGCTAAGGCGGAATCTTCAAGCCCGGATGGTAATGAAAATAATTCGATAGCCAACAAAGGAAAGAGAAGAGACCCGATTAATAAAAACGCTCAGCTAGCTCAAAGTCTTACTCAAGGGAAAAGTGCAACGGCAGGCGATAACGGAAGCGTTGATAATGCCCCTATGGAAAAAGCGGCTAACGGGTATGAGTATGACGCTACTGACGTTAACAGCAATAACCTGAATAATAAACCGTTGACTTTGGAAAGCAGGAGCGGTGAGGGGCAGGGCGGGGGAAATGATGTTTATGTGTTTAATAAGGGGGCTGGTGATAGTAACAACGGCAGCAATGGTATTGATACTGATAATGGGCTAAGTGAAAATAATCAAGTCAATAACGATATTGCTGGTAATGTTAATCAGTCAGATAATCAAGAAAGTACAGGTAATGCTGATGAGGGGAATTTAAATAATGTTATTACAGAAGAAAATAAAGAAAATATTCCCAAAAGTGATATAATAAAATATAAAGAAGGGGATAAGTTATTCAACGAATTAGATGATTACTTTGAAAATCCGAAAATATTCGGAAAGGCGACACCACAGCAGTTGCATAAATATCTTCTGGATAATGGATATAATCCAAAACCGTTAAAAAAGGGAAATTTTGAAGATATACCATATGCCGAAGGTGGCGGATATAAAGTTAATTGGGACGGAGACAAACTTTTGCAATATCACCCTGCAGAACGTAATCATCATGGTGGTGATGAATACTTTAAATTATCTTCAGGTAAAACTCAAAAATTATGGTTTGATATGGATGGCAATCCTATTGAAGAATAATAAGAAAGAAGGTTAAAAAATGAATGATACTAAAAAAATATTAAACGAAATTAAATCATTATTTTTGCGATTAGGTTTTCAAAAAATTGAAGTTAATGATGTAATTAATTATGTATATGGCAATACATATTGCATCCCGCATTGTCTACAGAGACTTGGGTTTTTAATCGAATACGCAGATTCTTTAGAAGAAGCGCAAAAAAATTGGTATGAAGACGGAGATTCTTTCCCATTAGAAATGGGGGAAGAAGCTATTCTAGCGGGACTTGAAAAAGAAATAAGGCATGAAGTTTTTGACAAACAACAGATAAATAAAAATTAAACTTTAGTAAAAAACGCCATAACTTTAATCACTTGGGATGGTGTTTTTTTATTTCATAATTTTTATATTTCGTTAAGTAATTATAAATAGTATAAATAATATTATTGGGTGTGAATAAAATAAAACGAGGTAGCTATGGCAATTAAAGGATTTGGGAAAGCCGATATTGACGATATTAAATCTTTTGAGTTAAAAAATGATTTAAACTTACCGGATGATTATATAGATTTTCTGCTTAAATATAATGGCGGTGAGGTTGAACTTACAGATAATAATTCATTTTTTATAAAAGGAATAAACGATAATGTAAATATTGATGTTCTGTATGGAGTAAATACTGAAAATTTAGAATTAAGTGTTGAACTTTGGTTAAACGACTATAAGATTGATATGCCCCCTTACACATTAATTGTAGGCAGCTGTTATCAGTATGGATTTATTGTCATGCTATGCTATGGGGAAGATGCGGGAATATATTACTGGGATGATTCATATGAATATGCTTGCTCCAATGATGATAACAATGTTTTTTTTATGGTAGATACTTTTAGCGATATAGTTGATAAGATTTTACGAGTTTAGATATAAATGAACTTATCTAAATCATTAAGGAAATGAACAAAATGAAAGAGATAAAGCTATTATCAGATTATCTGCATGAAGATGTAAGTGTAACAGCGATTAATGATAAAGTTTTTGAAGGCACAATAGAAAGTTATGGCTATGAGCTTGAAGGCGAAGAACTTTATGATAAGGCACAGCCATATATAGAAGTATATGATAAAAAAACAGGTTTGCTTACAGTAATATTTGAAGATGAAATTAAAGACATAGAAATACTCTAACCTCTTTAGCTATTTACCGCTTCGGCTCTATCAGAAATGGTTTTTTTATTGGCGCATAAGCAAGCAGTCGTTTATCATTATTAAGCAAAAAGCCGCGGGGGGCGGCTTAATATTTTTTGTTATAAGATTTAGTTAATACAGAATATCGGCGGAAAACTTTTCTTGCCATAATTCTTTTAGCAGTTTTACGTCTTCATCAAATTCTTTGGGCGTTTGATTTTCACCTTTTTTTATAGTCTCAAGCACTTCCAAGCTAAACGCATTTGAACCGTATAATTTCCAATCCTGCGCAAGCTTTAACGTTACCGCAGAGCCCATTTTTTTAGAAAACTCAAATCTGTTTTTATATCCATCAACATCGCATGTTGCTACAAGCAAAACTTTGCCTGTTGCGTTGTTTTTAACAGCAATTACGCCGCCTACCTCTAAACGCTGTTTATACTGTGATATTATTTTCTTCTTATCTTCGCTGTTCATGTCAGTAACCCATTTCACGAAGTAGGGCGGAAAGTCTGTGCAGACGCTCGGAAAGCAGTTCGTCATCAGTAACAAGAACATCCCTGAAAAGCTGTATGTCCTGCTCTATTAGGGGATTGTCTTTGCAGACCGCTATATCAAGCGCGCCGCCCTGAAGCGCTATTCTGTCTATTTTTGTGTTCGCCTCATCGTATAGGTTAGGGTTTTTGTACGACTCCATGAAATACTGCTTGCTGCGGCAGATGAGTATCGCAAGATCGATAACCCTGTGCAGCGGCATTTCCTCACTCTGCCTTGACCATTTTTCGCCTGTATAGCGCCAGATTTTAGCGGATATGTCGACTTTGCCTCTGTCGTTCCATTGCGCGAGCCCGAGGGAAAGCCCCTTTGCATCGGAATTTTTTACGCGTCCGTCAATTTTATCGTAATTTTCGGATACGATGACGGGTTTATGTTTAAGCGTTGCCGGTATGTTCATTTTATATTACTCCTTTAGTAATTTACTAAATTAGTATATGATTTAGCATGCAATATGTCAAGGTTTTATTTATAAAACCGGCATATATCTACAGAGCGAATACAGGTATGCCCATACGGTGCATGAAGGAGCGGGGAGAGGGTTTGGATTGGTGTGATTTATTTTGCAGTAAATTAAGACGGAACGACACAGGGGTTGTTGGCGTTTGGTTTGGTCGGTTATAAGATAAAACGGTCAAAAAGTAAGCATACAATTCATGGGTGGAGCGATTCCGTACGGGCGAACACAGTTCGCCCCTACGGTGTAAGAAGGAGCGGGGAGAGGTCGTATTTGTTATCAGATGTCAAATAATAATTAAGAGCAGGCATATTAGGCGAAAAAGGATGTTTTCTTAATTACATAATGAGCAGTAATTCAGAGATGGCAATCAATGATCGCCTCTACGGTTTCGGGATTGTGCAATAAAGACGGAACGACACGGGGGTCGTTGGCGTTTGGTTTGGTCGGTTATAAGATAAAACGGTCAAAAAGTAAGCATACAATTCATGGGTGGAGCGATTC
>JAAZOI010000189.1 GCA_012797825.1 Eubacteriaceae bacterium
TTGCCTGCCTTTATTGCTCCGCAATCGTCTCTTCCTTGTGAGTTTGCACCGTTTTTTGTTGCGGACAAAATTGCCTGCTTTGGCGTTATTACTGTCGCATCATTAAATGCCGCTTTATATATTAAGGTAAAGATTTTTAAGTCTTCAAAAATATTTAAATTATTATTGCTTGCCGCTCCGTCTGTGCCCAACGCAACGTTTATTCCTTTATTATATAACTTAGGCGCATTACAAAAGCCGCTTGCAAGTTTTAAATTGCTAACAGGGCAGCATGCCGCGGTAACATTGTTTTCTTTTAAAATATCATAATCCTCATCTTCAAGCCATATGCAATGCGCGGCTGTTGTCGGAACATTGAAAATTGCATTTTTGTAAAAATACTGAGCCGGCGTCATATTATGGCGCTGTTTGCATTGTTCGTGCTCTTGTTTCGTTTCAGATAAATGTATATGCATTCTCAGATTTGCCTTTTTTGCAAATTCAGCTAATTGTCTTACTGTTTTTTCATTCGACGTGTACTCAGCATGCAAAGATAAGTCTATCTTTATTCGCCCGTTTTCTTTATTGTGATAGTTATTTATTAAATAATTGTTTTCTTCATATACAGGTAAATCATAATATCCTTTATCATCAGAACTTGTTGTGCCAATGCTTAAATTGCATTTTATCTTCGCATCAATTGCCGCTTTTGCGATATACTCGTCCATAAAATACATATCTGTTGTTGATACAATGCCGAACCTTATCATTTCGGCAAAACCGAGCATTGAGCCGTTATATATATCTTCTGCTGTCATTTTTGCCTCAAAAGGAAAAATACGCTTTGTTAGCCAATCCTGCAGTTTCATGTTTTCCCCATATCCCCTAAGCAGCGTCATCGGCACATGGCTGTGAGCATTTATAAGCCCCGGCATTAAAAGCTTACCCGTTCCATTATAAGCTCTTCCGTAATTCTTATCAGGCAGTTCTTTCCCTATATATTCAATCTTTTCTCCGTCAATGCCAACATAACAATTTTTAATATATTCAAATTTTTCATCCAAAATATCAATGTTCTTAAACAGCATCTTAACTCCTTTTTATTTTAAATCAGAATTATCTTTATTTTACTATAATAATGTTTAAATTCAAAACAGTATTAAATAAGTTTTGCATTTTTGCAAAAAATATTATAATAATCTTATTTGTTGCAAATGCAATATAAATTATATCTACGCTAAGTTATTATAAAGTCGTAAAAACAATATTATTTGGAGGTAACTACAATGATACGTAAAATTATAGAAATTGATGAAAATAAATGCAATGGTTGCGGTCTTTGCGCAAACGCCTGCCACGAAGGAGCAATAGGCATAGTAAACGGCAAAGCAAAATTACTGCGAGACGATTACTGCGACGGTCTTGGTAATTGTCTGCCGGCATGTCCCGCCGGTGCGATTTCATTTACTGAACGTGAAGCGCTTGAATATAATGAAGCCGCAGTAAAAGAAAATATGAAAAACTCCCAGCAAAAAGAACAACCGTTGGCATGCGGCTGTCCGGGCAGTCAGTCAAAAACATTAGAAAGACAACATGCTAATGATGCTGCAGCGGATAATATACAGTCTAAAGCGCCCCAATCACAACTTATGCAATGGCCTGTGCAGATTAAGCTGGCGCCTGTAAACGCGCCGTACTTTGATAACGCTAATTTATTAATAGCGGCTGATTGCAGTGCATATGCGTTCGGGGATTTTCATAATAAATTTATGAAAAATAAAATAACATTAATAGGATGTCCAAAACTTGATGAAGGTGATTATTCAGAAAAACTAACAGCAATAATTAAGGAAAATAACATAAAATCAGTAACGGTTGCAAGAATGGAAGTTCCCTGCTGCGGCGGGTTGCAGAATGCCGTAGTAACAGCATTAAAAAACAGCGGCAAAATGATACCTTGGCAGGTAGTTACAATATCTTCTTCAGGAGAGATCTTAGAGTAATTGAAATTCTCAATAAAAAAGCATCTGCTTTAAGCAGATGCTTTTAAATTAATAAAATTCTATTTTTTTCTTAGTTTTAATTTTTTCTTCTTGTCCAATACCGCCTTCTTCACTTTTCGCAAGTTTATTAGGTCTAAAGCGCATTGCGGACCATTCATTGCTTATTGTAATTTGTCTTATAGGTTCAAACTGATAATCGCGCACTATTTCCCAGCCATCATCAATTGGCTTGTTTTTCGGAAATGCGAACCAAATTAATGCGTTTGCAGATACCCTGGGCAGAACGATTTCCGAATATTTTTCTATATCTTCAATATTTTTTATAAATACTAAAATAAATTCTAATTCTGTATAAATACTTTCATCTTCTGATACTTCTATATACTTTTTAATTTCTTCAATTTCGTTTTTAAA
>JAAZOI010000190.1 GCA_012797825.1 Eubacteriaceae bacterium
CGTTCTGAATATAAAGTTGCCGGGAGTTATTTCATTTCTGAACGATTTCCCTATTTGCGCAATACCGAAAGGAAGGCGTTTTCTGGTAGTTCTCTGCACGTTTTTAAAATTTACAAATATGCCCTGACACGTTTCAGGTCTTAAATATATCTGGCTTGCGCTGTCTTCCGTTACGCCCTGAAATGTTTTAAACATTAAATTAAACTGCCTTATCGGCGTGAAATCAATTTTGCCGCACGAAGGGCAAACTATTTTGTTGTCGGCAAGAAACTGCTCCATAGCAGCATTGCTCCAGCCGTCCGCGTTTTTATGTTCGCCTTTTTTCTGATAATATTCTTCTATGAGTTTATCCGCGCGAAATCTTTGTCTGCAGTTTTTGCAGTCTATAAGCGGATCGTTAAAATTCGCAAGATGTCCGCTGGCTTCCCACGTTTTGGGGTTCATCAGTATAGCGCAGTCAACGCCAATGTTATATTGGTTTTCCTGCACAAATTTCTTCCACCATGCTTTTTTAATGTTGTTCTTAATCTCTACGCCGAGCGGACCGTAATCCCAGCTGTTTGCAAGTCCGTCGTATATTTCAGAACCAGGAAAAATTATTCCTCTCATTTTGCATATGCTGATAATTTCGTTTATTGCGAGTTGCATCTCATCCTCCGTAAATCATAACATCGATATCAAAAAATCATAAGTTGATATGGGTTTTTCAATTTTGTCGTTTAAACAGCAATGTAATAATTTTATCAAATTTATTACATTATTCAAATCAATTTTTTCTAAATTTTCTTTATTTAGTGGTATGTTTAGTAAATATGTCAATAAATTGAGGTCTTCTTGCGGCAAATAATTATATTTATTTTTATCTCTTGAGCAATTCTCGCACAAAACTCCGCTTTGCTGATAATCAAACGAGCATAAATTTTTTGTATCTCCGCATACAATGCAGCTGTCCAAAACAGGCGCGTAACCGGTTATGGCAAGGAGTTTCATTTGATACAGCGCAATGTATTTTATTGAAGTATCATTATCAGCTTTATCAATTTTATTCATGCAATATAGAATGAGATTATACGCACGCTCATCTTTTTGATAATTTTCATATGAATAATTAAGCATCTGCGCAATGTATGAAGCCGCCGCAAGTTTTTGTATTGAGTTTTGTATTCCCATATAAGATTTTAAGACGGATGAAGAATTATGAATATAAAAATTAGTTCCTTTAAAGCACACAAATTCGGACACCGAAAACATCTGGCTTACGGTATTTGAGTTCTTTTTTATCTGCTTGGCTCTTTTATGCATAATGGGTATTTTGCCTTCTTCTTTTGAAAAGACAGTAAGTATTTTATCGCTGTTTGAGTAGTCGTCCGATTTTAGGACAATAGCGTTAAATGTACAGAGCATATATCCCTCTAATAAATTATTATATATATTATACTATAACATACAGTTTTAAGGAACGCATCTATTCAACAGTAAGTATATCTATATCGTTTCTATAACTTGGTTGTAAGCTAGTTAATATTATTATATAATTAATAAAAAGTTTGAGGTGCTTATGAACGTCTATTCACGAATGGCATTTGATATTGCAGTTATAATTATTGGTAGTTACTATATATATACTAGAATCATAAAGCCAAAAAGAGATGCAAAAAAAACTTATATAGATGCCGTAAATAAATATAATAATATTTTAAGTAAATAAAACCCAGCATATGTCTTTGAGATAAAATTTGATTCAGGTATAGCCGGGGCATTTGTAGATATGTCTTTTAAAAGCGGATTCGTTTTAATATTTGACAATTATTTTTATATCATTGCAGATGACGGCTCAGATGACACTATGAAAATAATTAATTATATTGATTTTAAAGAAACAAAAAATAAATTTATTATATATTATGGAACTGGTTATGGCATAGGAACTACTTACAGATATGGTTTAGAAGCTATATTCAATTATAATATGTCTATTTTTAATATATATGCTATATCAAAAAATAACTATGTACAATATATAAAAGAAAATTTTAAATCAACTCCCAGTGGCGTTCATATCGACTTTACCTCCCATTAATCACCAAAACTCAAAGCTCTTAATGTACAAAAAACTATCCAAATTAAAAAATCACATTTATATTAAATGTGATTTTATAAAAGTTTATTCAATTTCCTGTAACTTGATATGTTGCTTTTTATATTGCCGGATAATTGATAATACTTAATTTGCATTTTAAATTTATTTTAAACCACAACCATTTTTTCAAGCCTTATTTTATCCGCTATCATCGCTATGAATTCAGAATTTGTAGGCTTGCCTTTGTTTTGATCTATAGTGTATCCGAATATGCTGTCAAGCGTGTCCATATTCCCTCTGCTCCAAGCCACTTCTATGGCATGGCGTATTGCGCGCTCAACTCTGCTGGAAGTTGTTTTAAATTTCA
>JAAZOI010000191.1 GCA_012797825.1 Eubacteriaceae bacterium
AGAATACTCCGTTTAAGTTTTCGCCCGGAATATGCATAAACATCGGAAGACCTGCGCCTGTGCCGATAAACACTGCTTCAAAACCTTCTTCAAACAATTCTTCTACGCTTACAACTTTGCCGCCGAGTACGTTAGTTTCAATTTTTACGCCTGCTTCTACGAGCTTGTCAATTTCAGCCTGAACTATCGCTTTAGGAAGACGGAATTCGGGTATGCCGTATACAAGCACGCCGCCCGCTTTATGGAACGCTTCGAATATTGTTACTTCATAGCCCATTTGCGTTAGATCGCCCGCACATGTAAGCCCTGCGGGACCTGAGCCTATAACTGCTACTTTATGACCGTTTTTAGCGGGAGCTTTTGCTTTTTCGTCAACATTGTTCATGTACCAGTCAGCAGCAAAACGTTCAAGTCTGCCTATGCCTACGCTTTCGCCTTTAGCTCCGCGTACGCATTTGCTTTCGCATTGGCTTTCCTGGGGGCATACTCTTCCGCATACAGCGGGAAGGGAGTTTGTTTCTTTTATTTTTTCATACGCGCCTTTAAAATCTTTATCTTTTATAAGACTGATAAAATCAGGTATCTGCACGTTTACGGGGCAGCCTTCAATGCAGGGTTTATTTTTGCAGTTTAAGCATCTTGACGCCTCATTAAGCGCCATTTCTTCCGTATATCCAAGCGCTACTTCTTCAAAGTTCTTGCCTCTTTCAATGGCATCCTGTTCTCGCATTTTTGTTTTTTCTTGTGACATATTCGGTTTGCTCATTATTTCATGCCCTCCATTCTGCATTTGTGTTCTTCAAGAGCTTTCGCTTCCTGCGGTTTATACATCGCCGAACGGCGAATCATTTCATCCCAGTCTACCTGGTGACCGTCAAAATCAGGACCGTCAACACACGCGAATTTTGTCTCGCCGCCCACAGTTAAGCGACATCCGCCGCACATGCCCGTGCCGTCTATCATTATCGGGTTCATGCTTACAATAGTTTTAACATTGAATTTTTTTGTAACAGCTGATACAAATTTCATCATTATGGGAGGACCGAACGTGAATACTGCATCATAGCTGGAATCATTAGTTAATATTTCCTAAAGTTCAGTAGTCGTAAAACCTTTTTTACCGTATGAGCCGTCATCTGTCATTAAATGCAGTCTTGTGCATGCGGCTTTCATTTCATCTTCAAGAATTACTATATCTTTATTTTTAAATCCCGCTATCAGGTCAACTTCAACGCCCATATCAAAAAAAGCTTTGGCAGTGGGGTAAGCAATAGCGCAGCCAAGTCCGCCGCCAACGACTATAACTCTTTTATAGCCTTCCATTTCTGTGGGTTTGCCTAAAGGACCCGCGAAATCGCTGATGTATTCGCCTTGTTTTTTTTCGCCTAAAAGCATAGTTGTTTTGCCTACTTTTTGGAAAATAACTGTAACAGAACCTGTTTTTTTATCCCATGCCGCAATAGTAAGCGGAATGCGTTCGCCTTCTTCGTTTACTCGCAGAATAACAAATTGGCCTATTTTAGCTTTAGCCGCTACCCTGGGCGCAATAATTTCCATTAAAGTAGTTGTTTGATTGAGGTCTTCTTTTCTGAGTATTTTATACACAGTTGTTCTCACTCCCTTTTGTAATGTGAATAAATATTAATAAACAAAAAAATAATTTAATGCCGCATTAAATATAAAAAAATAATTTGATAAATATCAATAATATATAAACTTTTTATCATTTATTGTTTACTTATGTTATAATATCATAAATATTTATCTATTTTGTTATAAAAGAGCAAACATATCTTAAAAAAGTTATTATTAAACCATTTTATTTTAATTGATTTAAATTAAGTATAAAACTATTTATAAATATAAGACTACTGAAGTATTAATAATACCATATTATTTTTAAAAATTAAATATCATATACTGACATAAATTTAACATAATATAAATAATTATACATTTGTTATTTTTTTACGGAGGATAAGATGTTTACACTTTTTTATAACTGCAATATCTATACCGCTTCGGGTCCGGTTATTGAAAACGGCAAGCTGTTTGTGGCAAGAGGCAAGATAAAAGCGTTCGGCAAAGATATTATAGCGCCTGACGGAACAGAACTGGTTGACTTAAAAGGATGCAATATACTTCCGGGACTTATTGACGCTCATTCGCATTTAGGTTTGCATGAGGAATGCATAGGGCTTGTAGGGGATGACACAAACGAAATGACGGATCCGATAACTCCGCAGCTGCGGGCAATTGACGCGATTAACCCGATGGATGAAGGTTTTTCCGACGCTTTATCGGGAGGCGTTACTATTGTAGCGGCTGGCCCCGGCAGCGCTAATGTCTTAGGCGGTACGTTTGCAGTTATTAAGACATACGGAAAAAGCGTAGATGAAATGGTTATAAAAGAACCGGCAGCAATGAAATGCGCTTTAGGAGAAAATCCCAAACGTGTTTACGGAAAAGATAAAAAACTTCCGAGCACGCGCATGGGAACAGCCGCGCTGCTGCGCCAGACACTTACAGAAGCTGCGGATTACGCAAAGAAAAAAAGTTCTGCAAGAGCGTCGTCCTCACTTGAGACAAATTTAAAATCGCAGGCGCTTATACCGGTGCTTGAAAAGCAAATACCGTTAAAAGTTCACGCTCACAGAGCGGATGATATATTGACTGCCATAAGGATAGCGAAAGAATTTAACATTAATATTACCATAGACCATTGCACGGAAGGCGATTTGATTGCGGATATTTTGTATCGAGAAGATTTTCCCGCTATTGTAGGACCTTCATTTACTTCAAGATCAAAAGTAGAACTTACGCACAGAACATTTAAAACTGCTGCTATTTTAAACAAAAAAGGAATTAAAACAGCTCTTACAACCGACCATCCCGTTACGCCTATTCAGCATTTGATAGTGTGCGCCGCTCTTGCTATAAGAGAAGGCATGAGTGAGGCTGAGGCGCTGAAATCAATAACTTTATATCCTGCGCAGATACTGGGGATAGATAACAGAGTGGGAAGTATTGACATGGATAAAGACGCTGATTTTGTTGTCTTCGAAGGCGATCCGTTTGATGTAAGAAGCAAAGTTATTGCAACATATATTGAAGGAAAGAAAGTCTACGGCAAAGAAAGTTAAAAATATAATAAAATTAATATCAAACAATAAAATTATGTTGCATTTTAATATTATATTTGCTATACTTTGAGTACTAATTTAAAAAAAGGCAAGAGGCCTTTTTTTAGTGCCGGAAAATTTAAGGCTTGCAAATGACAATGGAGGTTTAGTTATGAGGGTGAACATCACGCTTGCTTGCACGGAATGCAAACAAAGAAATTACACAAGCAGAAAAAACAAGAAAAATGACCCTGACAGAATAGAACTTGAAAAATACTGTAAGTTCTGCAAAAAACATACAACACATAAAGAAACCAGGTAGGTTTAAAAAATGAGCAAGAGTACAGCAAAAAAACCATCAAGATTAAGCGCGCTTAAAAGCGCTCCCAAAAGAGCTATTAAGTTTTTATCGGGCATGTGGAGCGAAGTAAAAAAAATCACATGGCTTACAAAAAAAGAATTAATTCAGCACACAGGTGTAGTGCTTGGATTAGTGGTTATAATGGCATTGATTTTTTGGATAGCAGACTCAGGACTACGCGCCGCTACATTGCCATTGTTTAAATAATCAGGCTACAGGTGATAATATATGGATAGTGAAGCCAAATGGTATGTAGCTCACACTTATTCGGGCTATGAAAATAAGGTTAAAGACGGTATAGAAGCTGCTGTTGACAGCAGGAATATGCACAGCCTTATCGAAGAAGTAGTAGTGCCTATGTACGAAGTGGAAGAGACAAAAGGCGGTCAGAGAAAACTTGCTATGAAAAAGGTTTTCCCGGGATACGTGCTTGTTAAAATGTTTATGACTGATGAAAGCTGGTATGTTGTAAGAAACACCAGGGGCGTTACGGGGTTTGTAGGTCCCGGTTCTAAGCCTGTGCCGCTTTCAAACAATGAGCTGCGCTCTCTTGGAATAAGAGATAAAGTACCTACTATTGATATAAAAATCGGTGATACCGTTAAGGTGCTTTCGGGGCCGTTTGAAGGTTTTACCGGTGTTGTTGAAGAAATTAATATTGAAAAAAGAAAAATTAAAGCGAATATATCGATGTTTGGAAGAGAGACTCCGGTTGAACTTGAGTTTTTACAGATATCTAAGATATAAATCAGCGTATTTCATAGAGGTGAAAAATAATGGCTAAAAAGGTTATAGGATTAGTAAAATTACAAATACCGGCAGGCAAAGCTACTCCCGCACCGCCTGTAGGACCGGCACTTGGTCAGCACAGTGTAAACATTATGGATTTTTGCAAACAGTTTAATGCAAGAACTGCGGATATGGACGGAATAATAACACCTGTTGTTATTTCCATATATCAGGATAAATCATTTACGTTTGTTACAAAAACTCCGCCTGCGGCAGTTTTAATCAAAAAAGAGCTTGGACTTAAAAGCGGTTCGGCAACACCGAATAAAACAAAAGTCGGCGTTTTGTCAAAAGAAAAGCTTGAGGCAATAGCTAAACTTAAAATGCCTGATCTTAACGCGGCATCGTTGGACGCGGCTAAAAGCATGGTAGCCGGCACGGCAAGAAGTATGGGTGTTACGGTAGAAGAATAATTATATATGCAATTTATCCGTTGAGATAAATAAGTGGGAGGCGCAAGCCAATATTTACCACATGGAGGAAAGAAATGAAAAGAGGCAAAAATTATTTAGAAAAAGCAAAAACAGTCGATAAGCAAAAGCTTTACGATTTGACGGAAGCGATATCGGTAGTCAAAACAAACGCTACAGCTAAATTTGACGAAACTATTGAAATGCATATCAAACTCGGCGTTGACTCAAGACACGCTGACCAGCAGGTCAGAGGAGCAGTTGTACTTCCTAACGGAACAGGCAAAACCGTAAGAGTATTGGTATTTGCAAAAGGCGATAAAGTCAAAGAAGCTCTTACCGCGGGAGCAGATTATGCCGGCGGAGAAGATCTTGTGGAAAAAATCCAGAAAGAAAGCTGGTTTGACTTTGATGTTGCCGTTGCAACGCCTGACATGATGGGAATCGTAGGTAAATTAGGCCGTGTACTTGGTCCTAAAGGACTTATGCCTAACCCGAAAAGCGGCACTGTTTCTATGGATATAGCAAGAGCAGTAAACGAAATTAAAGCAGGTAAAGTAGAATACAGACTTGACAAAACTAACATTATCCACGTACCTGTAGGCAAAGCAAGCTTTGAACCTGAAAAGCTTTCGGAAAACATTGACACATTAATGGACGCTGTTAAAAAAGCGAAACCTGCTGCTTCCAAAGGCCAGTATTTCAGAAGCGTTACCATTACAAGCACAATGGGACCCGGAGTTAAAATAAACGCTTCAAAATATTAATATTAAAATATTGACATAATAATGGACAATATTATATAATATATATGTTATACCGCAGACGGCAGGTAGCAAAGTAAATCCTGCTCAGGTGTAAAAGAGAAATGATTAATTAAAGCTCTTTTTGCTGTCTGCGAAAAGAGTTTTTTATTTTATATAAAGGAGGGAGAAAATGTCTGCTAATATTGAAAGCAAAAAACAAACAGTTGCTGAAATAAGCCAGAAATTCAAAAACGCCAAGTCAATAGTTTTAGTTGATTATAAAGGAATTAGCGTTGAGAAGGCTACTATTTTAAGAAATAAAGCAAGAGACGCAAATATTGACTATAAAGTATATAAAAACACTTTGGCGAGAATAGCGGCAAAAGAAAGCGGATGCGAAGGGTTAAGCGACTATTTAGTAGGCTCTATTGCAATAGCAGTAAGCGATGCAGATCAGATTGCCCCGGCAAAACTTTTAGCTGATTTCATTAAAGAGAACAAAATACTTGAAATTAAAGGCGGTTTTGTAGACGGCAGGGTATTAAGCCCGAAAGAAGTTGAAAGTCTTGCAACTCTTCCGAGCAAAGAAGAACTTGTTGCGAAAATGCTTGGCAGCTTGAAATCTCCGCTATACGGACTTGCAAATGTTCTTAACGGAAATATCAGAGGATTGGTTGTTGCGCTCAACGCAATTAAAGAACAAAAACAAAGCGCTTAAAAACTTAACTAATTAAAAAAATAATTTAATAAATTCGGAGGAAATTATAATGAGTGAAAAAATTCAAAAAATTATAGAAGAAATTAAAGGCATAGCAGGACTTGAACTTGCAGAATTAGTAAAAGCATTGGAAGAAGAATTCGGCGTTAGTGCTGCAGCTCCTGTAGCAGTAGCAGCAGCAGCTCCGGCAGCGGCAGCAGCAGTTGAAGAAGAAGAAAAAACAGAATTTGAAGTTGTTTTAAAGGATGCAGGCGCTGAAAAATTAAAAGTTGTTAAAGTAGTAAGAGAACTTACAGGTCTTGCGCTTAAAGAAGCTAAAGACTTAGTAGACGGCGCGCCTTCAACAATTAAAGAAGCGGCAACAAAAGAAGAAGCTGCTAATTTAAAAGCTAAGATTGAAGAAGTCGGCGGAAAAGTAGAAGTTAAATAATTTTTAATAAATATTTAAAAATATCGCAAACTTTGCAGTTTGCGATATTTTTTTTGTTTTATAATTATAATATAGTTATAAACAAACATTAAAGAGGGTTTAAATGAAATATGATGTATTGATTGTAGGAACGGGTCCCGCGGGAATTTTTACTGCGCTTGAACTTTTACGCAATAACTACGGCAAAAAAATACTGATGATTGAACAGGGGCGGAGTATTGAGAAAAGAGCGTGTCCCAAAGCTAAAACAAAAGATTGCGCTAAATGCAGCCCGTATTGTCATATAACATCGGGTTTTTCGGGAGCCGGCGCATTTTCTGACGGCAAGTTGTCTTTAAGCTATGAAGTAGGCGGAGATTTGCCTGATTTGGTAGGCGCTAAAGTTGCCCAGGAAATAATTGACTATACAGATAAAATATATCTTGATTTCGGCGCAGACAAAAAAATTGAAGGAATAGAAAATGCGGAAAAAATTAAAGAAATCAGAAGACGTGCAATTCAATCGGGACTTAAACTGGTTGACTGCCCGATACGTCATTTAGGCACGGAGAAAGCAAGAGAAATATATTTAAAACTGCAAAAATATTTATGCGAAAACGGAGTAGAAATTTTATATAATACCACTTGCGTTGATTTAATAATAAAAGAAGGCGTTTGTGCTGGAGTTATCGCTGTTGAATCTGATGATACAAAAAAAGAAACAGCAATAAATGCGAGTCATATAATTGTTGCAACAGGAAGAAAAGGCGCTGATTGGCTTGATAAAATGTGCAGGCTTCACAATATTGATCACAAACCCGGTACTGTTGACATAGGCGTAAGAGTTGAAGTCCGCAATGAAATTATGGAAGAAGTAAACGATTTGCTATATGAAGCAAAACTGGTAGGATATCCCAAGCCTTTTAAGAACAAAGTAAGGACATTTTGCCAAAATCCCGGAGGATTTGTAAGCCAAGAGAATTATGACAATAATTTGGCTTTAGTAAACGGGCATTCCTATAAAGAGATAAAATCAGAAAATACAAACATTGCAATACTTTGCAGCCACAATTTCTCGGTGCCGTTTAACGAGCCTATATCGTATGCGCAGAATGTAGGGAAAATTGCAAATATGCTGGCGGACGGACACATTTTAGTGCAAAGATACGGAGATATACTTGACGGAAAGCGGACGTGGGCAAACGAACTTGAGTTATCAAACGTAAGACCGACATTAAAGGACGCGGTTGCCGGCGATATCAGCGCGGCGCTTCCGTACAGGACGCTTATAAATATACTAAGTTTTATTCAGGCAATGGATAAAGTCGTTACTGGTTTTGCAAGCAGTGAAACATTGTTATACGCCCCTGAAATAAAATTTTACTCCAATAAAATTCAAATGGACAGCGAGTTTAATACAAACATAAAAAATCTGCATTGCCTTGGCGATTCAAGCGGATGGACAAGAGGGCTGATGATGGCATCGGTGATGGGAGTTTTAATGGGAAGATATATAAATAATAAAGATTTAAAATAAACCTGTAGGGGTTGCCTTACAAGGTAAGTCTTTTATAATTTATAAGAGTAGTGTATAATTAAAATATTATGAAACTGAGGTAATATATGAAGAAAAGAATTCTTGTCGTCGATGATGAAATAAATATCTGCGAGCTTTTAAAAATGGAGCTTGAATTTGAAGGTTATGAAGTGCTTACATGCACTGACGGAGCGGAAGCGATTAAAATGTTTGATGAAAACAATGTAGACTTGGTGCTGTTGGACATTATGCTGCCTAGCATAAACGGATTTGACGTGTGCAGGCAAATATCGCAGAAAAGCGATGTGCCGGTATTGATGTTAACGGCAAAAACTGACATAATTGATAAAGTTTTGGGGCTGGAACTAGGGGCTGACGACTATATTACAAAGCCTTTTGATATGAGAGAGCTGCTTGCCAGGATAAAAGTATTGATAAGACGAACCGGCATGTCGGAAAAAATGAAAAGTAAAGAAAATAACGAGAACATTATAAAAAACGGAGAAATAGAAATAAATTTAATAAGCAGAAGCGCGACGGTCGCCGGCAGGGAAATTCATCTGACTCCGAAAGAATTTGATTTGCTTGAGCTTTTCATGCATTCAGTAGAAAAAGTTTTCAACAGGGAAGATTTGTTTAATATTATTTGGAAAGAATATGTAAATGTCGGTGAAAGCAGAACCGTTGATATGCATATTCAAAGACTCAGGAAAAAAATTGAGGATTATTCTTCCAATAAATATATTGAAACTGTTTTTGGAATTGGATACAAAATGAGGAAGAATTAGAATGCTTATTAGTTTTCGCCTAAGAATGTATCTATACAATATTATAATTCTGGTAATTTCAATGGTGCTTATAGAGGTTTTTGTAATTAATACTATGGAGCGCTATTCCGTGAATGACGCTATAAAGACTCTTTCAGCTGAAGCTGATGAAATAAGCGCGACTTCAAAACAAATAATATACCAAAATAATATTTATAACATCGACAGAGACGTTGCTTTTGATGAAAACGCTATGTATTTTGCGGAAAAATATCAGCTTAGCACAGGCAGAAGGATTCAGGTATTTAATAGCAGCGGAGATTTGCTTGCTGACAGCGGCGGCGATATTAACAGTGAAACTGTTTCAAAAGATGATAAGCAGGAATATTATGCAGAAGTATATTCTGCATTGAATTCTAAAAAAGAAGCGTATATGTATACAAAAATAAACAAGGAAAATTATGTCGTATACGCCATTCCCATAGTTGTGGATGAAAGCGCTTTAGGGGTTATCAGAACAATATATTCAATGCAGTCAATGGACAAACTTATACATTATACGTCATTATTATTTATTTTGGCAACTTTTATAGCTATTTTGATACTGATAATAATAATGATGATGTCTTACAAAAGTTTAATGGGGCCTATAAACGATATTACCCAAATGAGCAGAGATATGAGCGAAGGGGTCTTAGATAAAAGATTTGTTATATATAAATCTAAAGATGAAATAAATTTGCTTAAAGACAATTTTAATAAAATGGCTGATGAAATTACAAGAAGAATCTATGATTATAAAGAAAAACAATTTGAACTTTCATTAATGCTTGCAAGCATAGACAGCGGAGTAATAGCTATAGACAGTGACGATAATATAATCACCTTAAACGAAAGCGCAAAGTCAATGCTCGGATATGAAAATATACCGGATGAAAACATTAAATTATCAATGCTGAATGAAATTGGCGATGTGGTTCTGAATTTAAGGAAAACAAACCAAGAAGTTATAAAAGAAATTGTGTTTAATGATAAAAATTTATATGTATGTGCAAAATATGCAGGCAAAAGCACGATGTATATTGATGTCTTAGTAATAATAAAAGACATCACAAAAGATAAGTTGGTAAAAAAAGAGCAGAATAAATTTTTAAGCAGCATTTCTCACGAATTAAGGACGCCTCTTACAACTATAATCGGCTATACTGATATGCTCACAAGAAGAGGCACGGATAATACCGAAATTACTGCAAAGGCGCTTAATACTATAAATAAAGAAGGTCAAAGATTATTAAGACTTGTTGATGATGTTCTTTTGATGAATAAATACGATAAAATTGACTTTGACATGATTTTTTCGTACATGGATGTTGACGATGTTCTAAATGATGTAGTTGAAGCTATGCGAATAAAGAGCATGAAATTCGGCATAGATATTTCATATACCGCGACAGAGCTTCCTGCGATATTCGGAGATTACGACAGAATTAAACAGGTATTTATTAACATTTTGGATAACGCAATAAAATATTCATATGAAGGCGGTAAAATTAATGTAACAGCGACTTCAAATGATAAAAATATTCAGGTTGACATAAGAGATTACGGCATCGGTGTGCCAAGCGATATGATAGAAAATGTATTTGAAGCGTTTTACAGAGTTGATGAGGAAAGAAGCAGAGAAAGAGGCGGGTTTGGGTTGGGGCTTTCAATTGTGAAGCAAATAATAAAAAGCCACGGAGGCAAAGTAACACTTAAAAGCAAAGAAGGGGAAGGTACATTAATAACAGTTATATTACCGGCAAAACAAAATCAGAGTTTTAAGCAAGAGGACAAAAAATGAAAAAGACAATTTTAGGAGTGTTAGCTGTAATAGCAATATTATCCGCTGTAGGAATTTTATATTCCAATTCATATATAAGACGAGATGTGCCTGTTCTCGTTGACAAAGATAATGATGTTACGCAAAATGTGACACAGGCTAACATTTCATCTTACGATGATGTATGCGACGGAATAATATACGATATAAATGATGACAACGACAAATTTTTAGTAACGCTGCCTATACAGACTGATATTCAAACAGGTTTGCAGGCTGATAAATCATACATGAGCGTTAATTTATTTAATTCAAAAACATCACAGATGAGGCTGTTTAATTTTGATTTAACTGATCATGTAAGCGCATGCTTTGATAAAGATATAGGCGGTGTATTCTATATCAGCAGTGACAAAAATCAAAACAGGAAACTTTTATATACAACCATAGACGGCAGCAAAACTAAAACAATAGCAGGTAAGGAAGAATATATATCTACCGGCGTTGTAAGATCGGGAGATTATGTTATATACGGAACTTCTGACGGGAAAATAAAACTTGCAGATAAAGACGGAAACAAAAAAATACTTTATGAAATGGACGACAGGTTTACAATAAAAAAGGTGCGATATTTTTCAAAATCTCAATTATGCATTGTGCAGGCTGAGAATAAGAGCAACAGCCAGACTCCTTTATTTATGATAGATACCGCTGCCGGCGATATCAAAGTTATTGATAATAATGTCGAAGATTTTGACGCGAATGAATCAAGTTATTCAATTGTTTATATATCAAAATTGGAAGATGAAAATCAGGTTTATTTATACGACATCTTTAATGCAGCCAGAAAATTTGAAAAAAGCGGATTAATGGAGAATGTATTTTTCAATGACGCCGGCGACATGATAGCGTATATAGAAAGAGTCAAAAAAGAAGCGACTGCATTTAATATCGGGCTGATTGAAAAGAACGGTGTTAATAATATAAGAATTATTTCAGATGTTAAGCTTTCCAACAAAAAAATTATTTTTAAAGGTGAAAATACAATTTATTATTCGGAGCTGGTGAATTTATCGGATAAAACTAATTCAGTTACAAATATAGAATATAAAGTCGAAAAATGCGTGTTTTCATTATAAACAAAAAATAAAAAAAGAGCGTTAAAACGCTCTTATAATTTATTTCTTCTCTGTGCTTTTTCTTCTTGTTTTATTTTCTTTTCCTGTTGATCGGCTTTATATTTCAATTCAAAAACATCTACTATTTCCGCGTCCGGATTTTCATAATAAGTTTGTTTCATCTTTTTGCTCATAGATTTAAATGCAACAGTAAAAACCACTAACATTCCAAGAAGAATCATATTTGATGTGTCTTTACTGTAAATAATGTAGCCCAATAATGCAATATCCGCCGCGATGCCTACGTAAAATAATATATTTAATATTTTAGACCATTTTAAATAACCTTCCAAATTTAAACCACCTAACTTTCTTTGAGTGTACTAAAATATTTTAACAGAGTATAAACAAAAGTCAATATTATTTTAAAAAGCGGCTGTATGCCGCTTTTATTTTTCTATATTTGCTTTTATAGGATCAATTAAATCTATATTGCATATACCGTGTTTTAAATGTTTGCAATTAAGGCAAGTAGGTTCACCGGCATCCACAGCATTTTTAAACATATCAGAAACAGGTTTGAATTCCGAACATCGCTGCGCAATTTTTGTATAGGTTTCTCTATTCATAATATCTCACTCCTTAAATATTAATTTATAAATTATTATTTTAAAAAATGAGGTAAACTATTCTATTATTGCATGCAGCATATTTTACCAAAGTTATTTATCATCATTAATTTTATAGTCAGTAAAACCGATATTTGATTTTTCCGGCATTATAATCATAAGCAGTATGTAGACAATAATGCCGGGGAAAGCCGCACTAAATACTGAAATCACTGCATATAAAATTCTTACAATAGAGACATCAGTATCAAAATACTGAGCTATTCCGGAACAAACTCCCGCTATTACACCGGTGCTTTTATCTTTGTATAATCTTTTTTTCATATAATGCCAACTCCTTTAAATGTTTTTTGATTAAAAAAATTTTTAAATTTATATAATTTTACAGTTTATTAGACATATATATTATATTCAGTAAATTAATATATTAAAATATAATTCAAAAATTATATATAAATATAGTATAATAATTAATAGTTAGCTTATTATACTATATTTTAGAAATATGTAAAATAAAATATATACGGAGGTTATTTATGAAGGAATACAAACCTAACTTCTCATCAGAAAAATTGGAAGATCTGAACAATTTAATGTTTTACAAGGCATTCGGTTGTTCGGACAGCGACTTAAGCAGACCTATTATAGGTATTGCAAACTCATTTAATGAAATAGTTCCCGGCCACATGAATTTAAGGCAGGTAGCTGATTTTGTTAAAAAGGGTATTTACCGCGCAGGAGGAACCGCTGTTGAATTCGGCACAATCGCCGGATGCGATGGCGTAGCAACAGGCCATGAGGGTAACTTCTATATACTGCCCTCAAGGGAAATAGTTGCGGACAGCGTTGAGGCTATGGTAAAAATTCATCATTTCGACGGTCTTGTTATGCTGGGTTCCTGCGACAAAATTGTTCCGGGTATGCTAATGGCTGCTGCCAGAGTAAATATACCGACAATATTTATTCCGGGCGGACCTATGCTTGGCGGACCGGCATTCGGAAAGAAAAAGAAAACGGACGGGACGGCTTATACTGAAGCAATGGGCATGATGCAGGTAGGTAAAGCTACAGAACAAGAAGTACGTAATCTTGCGACTCTTACAATGCCGACTTGCGGTTCATGCTCAATGTACGGTACTGCAAATACCATGGGAGCAGTTGCCGAAGCATTAGGGTTATCGCTTCCGGGTACGGCATTGATACCTGCGGTTTATTCGGAACGTTTCCGCAATGCTCAGCAGTCGGGTGAAGCGATTGTTGAACTCGTTAAAAAAGGCATAAAATCAAGAGATATTTTAACGTTTAAAGCTATACAAAATGCGATAAGCATTTTAATGGCTTCAGGCGGAAGCACAAACGCGGTTATTCATCTTTGCGCGCTTGCTTATGAGCTCGGAATTGATACGGAATTAATTTTGAAAGAGTTTGATAAGCAAAGCAAAGAAGTGCCTGTAATAGTTACAGTAAATCCTGCTTCAAACGTATGGGATATGGAAGACTGGTACAAAGCGGGCGGCGTGCCTAAAGCTATGAAGAATATTAAATCATTAATTCAAACGGACGCTCTTACAGTAACAGGCAAAACTATGGGTGAAAACCTTGATGAATATGTATTTACTTATGCGCCGGATGACGATTTGGTAAGAACAATGGATAACCCGCACAATAAACTTGGCGGACTTGCGATAATGAGAGGCAACCTCGCTCCTGATACCGGAGTTGCGAAACCGGCGGCTATTGCACCTGAAGCAAGACAATTTACAGGACAAGCGATATGTTTTGACAGTGAAGAAGAGTGCGCAAAAGCTTTAAAAGAACTGAAAGTAAAACCGGGGCATGTTGTAGTTATACGTTACGAAGGACCGAAAGGCGGACCGGGTATGAGAGAAATGTATGCTCCTATGAAAATTATGCACGGACAAGGACTTGCGACAAGCACAGCGTTAATAACAGACGGCAGATTTTCAGGCACAAACAACGGATGCTTTGTAGGACACATTTCTCCGGAAGCAGCGGTAGGCGGACCAATTGCTCTTGTTAAAGACGGAGATAAAATAACTATTGATGTAATAAATAAAGAATTAACTCTGCATGTAAGCGATGAGGAGCTTGCAAAGAGGAAAGCTGAATGGAAATACACGCCAAAAGTTGTAAAAGGATACCTTGCACGTTATTCAAAACTTGCGAAATCAGCGGACAAGGGCGGAGTTTTAGAGTAAATATAGTTTTAATTTAATTAAGGAGTATATATATGAGTAAAATTAATAATGACAGCGCTATTGATAAAATGTTTCATAAAACGCTTTGGTCCGGAATGGGAATGAGCGATGATGACATAAAAAGACCGATAATAGGTATAGCGAACTCTTTTAATGAGATTGTACCGGGGCATTATAACTTAAGACAAGTTGCGGATTTTGTTAAAAAGGGTATATACAGAGGCGGTGGAAGCGCGGTTGAATTTGGCACCATTGCATGCTGCGACGGCATAGCTCAAGGACATTCGGGAATGTATTATATTCTTCCTTCAAGAGAAATTGTAGCTGATAGTATCGAGGTAATGATAAGAGCGCATAAACTTGACGGAATAGTTTTACTGGGTTCATGCGATAAAATTGTTCCCGGCATGCTTATGGCGGCTGCCAGAGCAAATATTCCCGCTATTTTTGTTCCGGGCGGACCGATGCTCGGAGGACCTGCATTCGGCGCGAAAGCAAAAGCTGACGGAACGGCGGTTACTGAAGCTGTAGGAATGATGCAGGCAGGAAAAATCACAAAACAAGACGTTGATAATCTTGCGCATGTTGTCAGCCCTACATGCGGTTCGTGCGCTTTTTACGGTACGGCAAACACAATGTGCTGTCTTGCAGAGGCTTTAGGCATGACTCTTCCGGGATCTGCTCTGATACCTGCCGTATATTCGGAACGTTTCAGAAACGCTCAAGAATCAGGAGAAAGAATTGTTGATCTTGTGCGCAAAAACATTACCGCAAGAAAAGTAATTACATTTGAGTCAATTCAAAACGCTATAGCTGTATGCATGGCTACGGGAGGAAGCACAAACGCTGTATTACATCTTCCGGCACTCGCTTATGAATTGGGAATAGATACTGATAAAATAATGGAAGAATTTGACAGACAAAGCGATTTAGTACCTCTGGTAGCAAGAGTTAATCCCGCTTCGCTTGAATATGATATGGAAGATTTCTATAAAGCGGGCGGAATACCGAAAGTTATGATTAATATATCAGAAAAACTGAATCTTGATGTAATGACCGCAAGCGGAAAAACATTAAAAGAAAATTTGGACACATATACTTTCTGTTATCCCGAAAACAATGACCTTATGAGAACGCTTGATAATCCGCACAGCACTCTTGGGGGAGTAGCTATTATGCGCGGAAATCTTGCACCGGATACAGCCGTATCAAAACCGGCTGCCATTGCGGAGGAATTGAGAATATTTACAGGCAAAGCAATTTGTTTTGACAGTGAAGAAGAATGCACAAAAGCGTTAGAAGAACTCAGAATAAAACCGGGTCATGTTGTAGTTATCCGATATGAAGGACCTAAAGGCGGACCGGGCATGCGAGAGATGTATTCTCCTATGAAGATGTTGTACGGACAAGGGCTAGCGAAATCAACAGCGCTTGTAACTGACGGAAGATTTTCAGGGACGAACAACGGCTGCTTTGTTGGTCATGTATCTCCTGAAGCGGCAATGGGCGGACCTATCGCGCTTGTTAAAGACGGTGATGAAATAACAATCGATGTAATTAATAAAAAACTGACGCTTCATGTAAGCGATGAAGAGCTTGCTAAACGAAAAGCGGAATGGAAATATACGCCGAAAGAACTTGAAGGGTATCTTGCACGTTACGCAGCTTTGGCGCGTTCGGCGGATAAAGGCGGAGTGCTTGACTTTAAACAGCTTCTGAAATAAATTTGAAACATATTTAAAATAAACAAATAAACTTTAACGTCAGCTCGCCTAATAGGTTCGCTGGCGTTAAAAATTAGCATTAGTTAAATGCAGTGAATTTAAGCATTAATCCGCTGACAAGCCTTAAATATCAAAAGCATATTAAATTATTAGAATTATATATAAGCATGAATTTCATATAAGATGAAAAGGAAGTGATTAAATGTCGAAAGAATATAAACCTAACTTTACTTCAGAGGATATTTTAAATACTGTTTTATATAAAGCGAACGGGTATTCTGATGATGATCTGAACAGACCGATGATTGGGATTGCAAATTCATTCAACGAAATAGTACCCGGACATTCCAATTTAAGACAAGTAGCCGAATTTGTAAAAAAAGGCATATACAGAGCAGGCGGAACGGCTGTTGAGTTCGGAACGATTGCCATATGCGACGGCGTGGCAACTGGTCACATCTGCAATAATTTTACATTGCCGTCAAGAGACTTGATAGCTTTCAATGTTGAGACTATGGCAAAAGCTCATAAACTTGACGGGATTGTACTTTTAGCCTCCTGCGATAAAATAGTTCCCGGAATGATAATGGGCGCTATAAGGGCAGGTATTCCCGCTATATTTTTAGCCGGCGGACCGATGCTTTCGGGCGCTGCGTTTGGAGAAAAGTCCAAGGCGGATTTGTCCACAGTCGCGGAAGCTTACGGCATGTACCAAATAGGTAAAATTACAAAAGATGAGTTATTTAAACTTGGCACAACCTGTACGCCTACCTGCGGTTCATGTCAGTTTTACGGAACAGCGAATACTATGTGCTGTACAACGGAAGCGCTTGGCATGTCACTGCCCGGTTCTGCCGCTATACCAGCCGTTTATTCCGAACGTTTCAGAGCGGCGCAAAGCACAGGAGAAAAAATAGTGGAGCTTGTAAAAAAAGGCATTAAACCTGCTGATATAATAACATTCAAAGCTATAAGAAACGCTATAAGATACCTTATGGCGTCAGGCGGAAGCACAAATGCTGTAATTCATCTTTGCGCTATTGGTCATCTTGTAGGAATTAATACGGACGATATAATGAAAGAATTTGACAAGCAAAGCAATATTGTACCGCATATTGCAAGAATAAATCCTGCAAGCAACGACTGGGATATGGAAGACTATTATAAAGCGGGCGGCGTACCGAGGGTAATGGAACATTTGAAATCGTTGATTGAACTTGACGGTATGACTGTCAGCGGCAAAACATACGGTCAAAACATAGAAGAATATGTTTATATGTATCCTGCAAACGATGATATGGTAAGGACGCTTGAAAATCCTCACAGCAAACTTGGCGGGCTTGCAATTATGAGGGGCAATCTCGCTCCTGACACGGGGGTTGCGAAACCCGCTGCGATTGCAAAAGAAGTTTGGCAGTTCACGGGTGAAGCTATATGCTTTGACAGCGAAGAAGAAAGCCTTCAGGCTCTCGAAGATAAAAAAGTAAAGCCCGGCCACGTTGTTGTTATCAGATATGAAGGTCCCAAAGGCGGCCCGGGAATGAGAGAAATGGTCGCTACGTTGAAAATCATGCATGGTCAGGGGCTCGCAAAAAGCGCGGCTTTGATTACAGACGGAAGGTTCTCCGGAACAAATAACGGCTGCTTTGTAGTGCATATTTCTCCCGAAGCGGCTGCGTGCGGACCTATCGCGCTTGTAAAAGACGGAGATAAAATTACAATAGATGTAATAAACAAAGAACTAACACTACATATCAGTGATGAAGAAATGGCAAAGAGAAAAGCTGAATGGAAATATGAGCCTAAAAAGCTTGACGGATATTTAGGCATTTATGCTAAGCTTGCCAAATCAGCCGATAAAGGCGGAGTCATTGAATAATAATAAATAAAAGAGCGATTATATTCGCTCTTTTTTTCTTGTTATATTGACAATAGCTAATAATCGTATTAATATTTAACTTGTAATACAAGCATACAAGTAATCGTTATATGAAAGGAGAAATTTATGAAAAAATTCTTGACGGGCAACGAGGCGGTAGCCCGAGGTATTTATGAGGCAGGAGCGACATTCGCCTCAGCTTATCCGGGTACGCCGAGTTCGGAAATTTTAAAAGAAGTAGGAGAATACAGTGAAATTTATTCGGAATGGGCGACTAATGAAAAAGTATCATTAGAAGCGGCTATAGGTTCAGCACAGGCAGGAATGCGTTCGATGGCTGCGATGAAAGTTGTCGGGCTTAATGTGGCGGCCGATCCGTTTATGTCTATTTCGCTTCCCGGTATTGACGGAGGGCTTATTTTGGTTGTGTGCGATGAGCCGGGATATTATTCATCGCAGGATGAACAGGATAACAGAATATTTGCAGAATTTTCTAATATGCCGATGTTCGAGCCTTCAGACAGCCAGGAAGTTATAGATATGATAAAAGACGCCTATGAAATAAGCGAAAAGCAAAAGACGCTTGTAACTATCAGAATGACGGGAAGAATATGCCACAGTAAGTCACCTGTTACATTTAAAGAAAGAATTGAAAAAGAGCCGGAAAACATAAGCAAGGAGCCTAAAGTTCCGCTGCCTGCCGCGATGGTGGGAATGTTTGCAAGAGTGAATAAGCGCACAAAAGAGCTTACCGAACTGTCAAATACAAGCAAATACAATTACATAGAATACAACAGCAAAGATATCGGCATTATTTCATAGGGAGTGCCGTATTACTATGCCAAAGAAGTATTCGGAGATAAAGCGGCGTACTTAAAAATCGGATTTTCATACCCCATGCCGATGGAGATGATAAAAGAATTTGCCGGTAACGTAAAAAAATTAATAGTAATTGAAGAGCTTGCTCCGTTTATAGAAAACCACCTTAAGAATGCAGGGATAGAATGCACAGGCAAAGACGCGTTTGTAAAAGCGGGGTTTAACCCGTATAGCGGAGAATACAGCGTGCCTATGCTTAAGAAGACATTTTTTAATGAGGACGCAAAATTTATCCAGGCAAAACGCGAATTTATGGTGCCGCGTCCGCCGGCGCTTTG
>JAAZOI010000192.1 GCA_012797825.1 Eubacteriaceae bacterium
AGAGGATCCGCGCGATACTGTAAATAAAGATTATCTGAACTTAATGCAGGAATGGAGCCTTGTAGGTTTACAGAAAAGCCAGCCTGTCAATCACGGAATATACAATATAGATCCGTATACAAACAATTTTAATATGTTTACAATAAACGGAAAATGCTTTCCGGCAACATCACCGATGCCGGTAAATTATAAAGATATAGTACGTTTGCGGCTTGCGGCGGTACAAATTGACCATCATCCCATGCATCTTCACGGGCATCAGTTCATAGTTGAGAAAGCTGACGGAAACCCTATTTCCGCCAAAAACAGAATATTAAAAAACACTGTATTGGTAGCGAGCGGTGAGACATGGGACGTAATATTTAAAGCCGATAATCCAGGCATATGGCCGTTTCACTGCCATATATCGCATCATATGTCTAATAACTTTACATACGGTACAGGCGGAATGTTTACGACTATTGTATATAAAGAATCATAAAGCATATAATAAAAAATAACTTGGATTATAAAATTCAAGTTATTTTTTTATAAGAAATTATTTTAATTGATTATTAAATTAGGTATGCTAAAATCATAATTAAATAAATATCCTTAGCGGAGGATAATCTTACGGAGGAAAAAATGAAAATTACAAGTGTTGACATACTAGCCCTAAAAAAAGACAGGGCGGGAACAAGACCTATTATATGCAGAATAAACACCGATGAAGGAATACACGGGATTGGAGAAGCGGCTGTAGGCATAGGCTGCGGAGCAAGGGGAGCGCTGGAACTTATTAAAGATTTCGCTCCGATGATAATAGGGATGGACCCGATGTACAACGAAGTTATATGGGAAAAAATATTCAAGCGCGCATTCTGGGCTCAAGGCAACGGAGCAATCTTAATGGCGGCTATAAGCGCAATCGATGTAGCTTTATGGGACATTAAAGGCAAAGCATGCAACCTGCCTGTATATAAGCTGCTGGGAGGCAAACAGCGGGAAAAATTAAGAGCGTACGCAAGCCAGCTTCAGTTCGGCTGGGGAGTTAAAGACTTTGACCCGATGGACGCGGGCGGAAGCGTTGACTTTTACTGCAAAGCCGCGGAAAAAGCTATGGAACAAGGATACGACGCAATAAAAATAAACTTCATTCGCTTTAACAGAGACGGAAAATTGCTGCATCATCTCGACACAACGGGATATTTAAGCAGGGATATTATGAAAATGGGCGAGGAAAGACTTGCCGCCGTTAGAAAAGTGGTAGGGCCCGATGTAGACATTATTTGCGAAAACCACGCTATGACGGACGCTAACACCGCAATACAATTCGGAAGAATGGCAAGCCAGTATGATATAATGTATCTTGAAGAAGGGTGCACGCCTCTAAACGCCGCCGTTATGAAAAAGATAGCCGATAATATTGACATTCCTTTAGCGGGCGGGGAGAGAACTTACACAAGATGGGGATTTTTGCCTTTCTTTGAAAACGCGAGCTTATCGCTTATTCAGCCCGACATAGGCAACTGCGGCGGAATAACAGAAGCTAAAAAAATAGCCGATATGGCACACATTTACGACATAGGAGTTCAGGCGCACGTATGCACAAGCCCCGTGGGCAAAGCCGCGGCTCTGCATCTTGAAGCCGCTATACCGAACTTTACAATACACGAACACCATTTCGCGAACACTACGCAGGCTATTATAGAATAATGCGAATACGACTATCAGCCGGTAAACGGATATCTGGAAATTCCCGAACTTCCCGGAATTGGGCAGGAAATGAGCAAAAAAGCTCTGGAAACCGCCGAAATATTCACAATAAAATAAGAATAAAAGGGGATGGCATCATCCCCTTATTTTTTAAAATATTATATTTTTTAATTTATGAACAAATCTGACAATTGGCTATTGCTTCATTTATTAAGTTATACTTGCGCTGCTTCTTTATTTTTATAAGGTTTAACTGCATTTTCTTATATTCCGCTTCATCAAAAAGCATTGTTTTAAGTTGTGTGAAAATATCACACGTGTCGTTCCATACAACTTTTCCTATGCCTTCTTCTTCTATGTAGCGGGCGTTTGCCTCTTCATGCACCAGTTCGGGTTTTATTACAAGCATCGGAGTTATGCAGCAGATAGATTCAAACAACGTCATTCCGCCCGGCTTTGAAATTATAACATCGGCTTTATGCATATATTCCGAGACGTTTTCCGTATAACCCAGCACATCTATATTTTTATATTTTTCTCTCAGTTCATCATACAGTTTTTTGTTTTTTCCCGCTATTACCGTAGTGCGTATGTTTTCCGCGTCATTAAGCTTTTTAAGAAAATAATCGCTGCCCGGTATCATCCCAAGTCCGCCGCCCATTATTAAAACGCGTTTTATTTCATTATCAGCGCATTTATCATCACTGTCGAACTCGAAAGTTTTTCTTACGGGAACTCCCGAGACGTAAATGTTCTGCTCGCTTACGCCTTTTGATATTAAAAAGTATTTAAGTTTTTCCGCGCCGACAAAATATGCATCGGTGGAAGTAGACATCCACTGGCGGTGGCAGTAAATGTCCGTAATATATGTAAACATAGGTATTTGCTTTGTTTTAACTTTATAATATGTTAAATATTTTGAGCTTACGGGCGTTGTAGTAATAATAAGGTCGGGAGAAAAAGCCGTTATGGCTTCATTCAGCTTTCTGCTCATTATATGTTTAAGAGGAGCTGCATCAATTTTATCCGACGCTTTTATGGCAAGGTTAAAAAACTCGGGAAAATTTCTCACAACAGCGTTATAAGATTTGTAAAACACCGAGCCTACGTATGGAAAAAGCGCAGCAATATAATCCAATATTTGTATATCAGCGTCAGGATAGCTATCCTGAAGTTCCTGTTTAATTGCGTTTGAGGCAACTATGTGCCCCATTCCGAAGGTGCCTGTAATTATTAATATTTTCATACACATTCTCCGGTAAATTTTATTATTATATTATAGCACAAATAATCGCGTTTGTAATTAAAAATGATACAAAGCCGAGAATGCCGCCTATTAAAACATCTGTCGGATAATGCATGCCCAGATATATTCTGGATATGCCGACAAGAGCGGCAAGTGTGAAGAATAAAAAAGATAATGCTGGGAATATATTGCTAAGCGCGAACGCCATGCCAAAAGCGGCGCATGTGTGCCCAGAGGGGAAAGAATAGCTGTTAATCGGCGGAAGTTTTTTTATTATTGCTTGAGGAAGAGCGTGGCACGGGCGCTGACGTCCGAAAGTGCGTTTTATGGTGTGCACGAAAACCAGACCGACAAGCATAGTGTAAGTTACGCTGTAAAAAGCGTTTAAAGACAGCTTTTTATTTAAGCATACCAAAGCAAAGCAAAACAGCGCGGAAAACGTTGTTGAGCCTAAAAATGTAAGTGCGCGCATTATATAATTCAGCGGCGCGCAGTTTATTTTATGGTTGAATACAAAAAAGATAAGCTCATCTTTTTGTTTTATGTAATACGCAACTTCACTCAAGGAAATATCCTCCGATTTAATGTCATTTTTAACATTATAATAATATCCAAGTGTTAATTCTATATAAAAATTATGTAAAGTCCAGTTAAATATATCGAAATTTCTACGTTAATCGTTTTCAGGTTTTATTAAGGATGAATTTTTAAGGAAAATTAAAGAAAAACGTTTTCTTGATTTTTATAAAATTAATTGATGGGCTGATTGTGTTTAAAGGGGAATATGTGTGATTATATTTGATTATATTGTATTTTGTGATATTATTTTTATAAATATTAATGAAGGAGAATTATATGATTAATGAAAATGATATAAATATAAAAAAAGCAAATAGATTAGATATTATAAAATTAAATTTTTTATGTGAAGAAGATGACGAGTGGTTTGAAGGAATTAAAATCATGGCAAATGATTTATTATCCAGTTATGACGAGCAAACTCTTTGTTTTATAGCGTTTTATAATGACGAAGCTATAGGTTTTATTTTTGGCTTTGTTTTACATAAACAAACGCTATATCCGCAGTTTATGTATGTGAAAGATGAATTCAGAAAAATGGGAGTAGGAAAGCAGCTAATGAATGCATTGGAAACGCAATCGGGTTGTAAAACATCTTTTATATATTATAAAAAGATCTTGCGTGAATATTTTGCAAAGCAAGGTTATGATGCCGATGAAGGATTAGAGATAGCAGTTAAAATGTTGTAGGGGATAATTTGTGGGGGTGGTTAAAGGGAATATGTCTGATTATATTTGATTATATTGGATTTTGTGATATTATGTTTGTAAATAATATTTTTTAAAGGTGTAATTATGGAAGATAATATTTGCCCTGTATGTGGGCGTCAAGCTCATATACAAACTGCTCAACAATATTTTGCAAAAGTAGTCCAATGTAAGAAATGTGGGATTTTTTATATTGAACATGATATTTTAGATAATGATAGTTTAGAGCCCAAAATAAGAGCTTCAATGTATTATTATTTAATTCATAATATAATAAATCATCAACCAAAACCAAATGAACATCAAAAAATATTTCCGCATTTCATATTACGGTTTAATTTTGATAAAAAAATATATAATGATCATTATTATATATCTAAGGAAGCATTACTTAATATTTATCCAAATTCTTTTTCTGATTTAATCAATAAAATATTAATTAATATTGCCGACTTATCAGATGGTTTTTCTGGGAGTATTTCATATAATGAAAAAAGTGAAGACTTAATTAGGACTATTTTTTTTATTAATGACTTAAATAAAGAAAATAATATCGAAAACACTTTTGATATTTTGAAAGAAATGAATTTGATAAAATTATTAAAGAATAGCACATTAAATGAATATATTTACAAATTAACAGCAAATGCTTGGGAACGAATTGAAAAACTTGAAAATATTGATAAAATTTTAAATAAAACTTTTATTGCTATGTGCTTTAAAGAAGAATTACATCCTTTAAGAGAAACAATTAAAAAATCAGTAGAACATTGTGGGTATATACCAATTGTTATAGATGAAAAACAGTATAACGGTCAAATAGTACCAGAAATATTTCATGAAATTAAAAATAGCAAATTTGTTATTGCAGATTTAACAAAACATCGAAGAGGTGTTTATTATGAAGCTGGTTATGCAGAAGCTTTGGGAAAAGAAGTTATTTTAACATGTAAAAAATCTGATTTTAGAGGAGTACACTTTGATGTTGCTCAAAAAAGCATTATAAAATGGGAAAGTGAAGAAGATTTAGAAAAAAGATTGATAGATAGAATTACTGCAACAATCGGAAAATTGAATAATTAAAATTAAATTTAATAATGAATTTCCTTTAACTACCCCCTTTATCAAATACATAAACTAATAACAAAAGCAGTCATTCGACTGCTTTTTGAGTTTATATATGATAATTAATTTCCCTTCACTTATATAGTTCGATATATAAATAAAAACTCCTTCAAAAAATAAAAAAATATTTTTATTTTTTTAAACCACGTACATAATCTCATTTTCAGGAAAATATTTTCCTAAAAGCTCCCGCAGGTACTCTTCGCCTTGCGCCCTTACAGCAGGCTTGTAACAGTATTTCCCTCTGCCTCTGCCAGTCATAAGCGTTTTATCAAACAAGTCAACAGCGTTAGGAAAAGCCTCGGCGTTAATCATGCGGTGAACGTAACTATAAGTCATGAAAATAACCTCAAAAAAGATTTTCTTTTTCGCTTTTTCGCTAAGCGTGTCGGCAAGCGTTTCTATAAGGATTTTATATTTTTCCTCCCAGTCAGGCACAAGTATAACGGGCGCTATTAAAATGCCGAGCTTGTATTCCGCATCCGCAAGCTTGTTAAGCGCGTCAATGCGATTTTGCAAAGGGGAAGTGCCGAACTCGATTTTACTTATAATATCGTGCGGGTTTACGCTCATGCGAATAATTACGCGCCCTTTGTGAGCAAGGCTTAACAGCCCGTCTACCATATCAAACTTTGTCGGCAGCGTGATGTATCCTTTTTCAATTTTCGCAAAACGCTCTATAGTCCATATAAGATTATCCGTTATTGTGTTTTCAAGCACCAAATCGCTGTTGCTGCCTATCTCAAACGTAAGAGGTTTGTCACTGCCCAGAGAAGTCTTTATAAGCTTTGCCATCATTTGCTCGCGGTTTACAAATAAACGCAGATAAGAGCATTTGTTATAATTGCATACTAAATAGCAATATAAGCACATCGCGCTGCATCCCGAGGATGTGTAGGGAACGAGATAGTCCGACGTTTTGTGATTCGGCACGTATTTGTGCGATTTTCTCACGCCGATAACGATGTTCTGCTTCATTTTAGCGAACTCGCAGTTTTGCTTTTCGCGCAAGAAAGGTATATTGTTATGGCTTTCTATTTCTATCCACTCGCTGTTTGCGAATTTTTCTTTTAACTTAACACCAAGCTCGTATTTTAACGCGTCAGGCTCATAATACACAATAGCAGGGTTCATATTACCTCCGATAAGATATATATGATATTTAATATGCGCAGAAAAAGCTAAATTAAAAGCAGCAAAAAAAGAGAATTTAATCTCTCTTTTAATTAGTAAATTTTTTATGTTTATATAACTGCGCCTTTATCTGCGGAGGAAACCATTTGACTGTAACGTTTTAGATAACCTTTAAGCTCTTTTTCTTTGCGCGTAACGCCCTTGATTCTGCGTCTCTCTATTTCTTCCTGAGGCACATCCAGCTCAAGCGAACAATTGGGTATATCTATATTAATAGTGTCTCCTTCGAGTATATAAGCAATTAATCCGTCTCTCGCAGCTTCTGGTGAAATGTGACCGATAGATGCGCCTCTTGTCGCGCCTGAAAAGCGTCCGTCGGTTATTAAAGCAACTTCAGCGTCCATGCCCATTCCAGCAATAGCGCTAGTGGCCTGAAGCATTTCTCTCATTCCCGGGCCGCCTGAAGGACCTTCATAGCGTATGACTACTACGTCTCCTTTATTTATTTTGCCTGCATATATTGCTTCTACGGCTTCCTCCTCGCAGTCAAACACTCGCGCAGGGCCGCTGTGACGCATCATTTTTTCATCGACAGCGCTTTTTTTAACAACGGTGCCGTTTGGAGCGAGATTGCCGAAAATAACGGTAAGACCGCCGCTTGCGCTGTACGGATTATCGATAGAGCGGATAATATTATTATTTTTAACGGGATGATTTTTTATTTCTTGACCAATCAAATCGCCGCTTATAGTAAGGGCGTTTGTTTTAAGCAAGTTCAGCTTATTAAGCTCGTTCATAACAGCGTATATTCCGCCTGCGGCGTCAAGATCCTGCACATGGTGAGCGCCTGCAGGGGCAAGTTTGCACAGATTAGGAGTTATGGTACTTACTTCATTAATCTTCCGCAAATCAAAATCAAGCCCTGCTTCATGAGCAATCGCCGCAAGGTGCAGAGCGGAATTTGTGGAACATCCCAGCGCCATATCGACAGCAAGAGCGTTATGAAGAGCGTTTTGTGTGAGGATATCTTTTGGGCGGATGTTCTTTTCAACCAAGTACATTATCTGTTCGCCCGCGGTTTTGGCAAGATGCAGGCGTTTTGAATAAACTGCGGGCACAGTACCGCTGCCCGGCAAAGACAAACCTAAAGCTTCGCACAGGCAGTTCATAGAATTTGCCGTAAACATACCAGAACATGAGCCGCAAGTGGGGCAGGCGTTGTTTTCTATGTAATTAAGCTCGTCTTGCGAAACCGCTCCGGACATAACGCCGCCTACTGCTTCAAAAACGCTGTTTAAGTCTAAATATTTTTCGGGGTTTTTATCGTAATGGGGAAGAGCAAGCATAGGACCGCCCGAGATGAATATGCTCGGCAGATTAAGCCTTGCCGCCGCCATAAGCATGCCCGGCACTACTTTATCGCAGTTGGGAATGAAAACAAGAGCGTCAAACGCATGG